>JAGXSC010000078.1 GCA_018334075.1 Actinomycetota bacterium | reverse complement strand
TAATGGGCCGCGGGACCATCCCTTTCCACATAAAGCTTTCCCGGGTCGGCCATGCGACCATCCCGGAGTATCCGGTATTAGCAACGGTTTCCCGAAGTTATCCCGAAGAAAGGGGCAGGTTTCCCACGTGTTACTCACCCGTTCGCCACTCTATACACTCACCGAAGTGAGCTTTAATCGTTCGACTTGCATGTGTTAAGCACGCCGCCAGCGTTCATCCTGAGCCAGGATCAAACTCTCCGTAGAAAATTACATGAACCGAAGTTCACGTTTTTCGGAAGTGAGATCCGGTCTATCCGGATCGATCCAGCTTCTCACACACGGGGGTGCATGATCACCGGATCAATTTAGTCGATCGGTTTGGTCATTTGACGGACCCTTACGACCGACAAGTTATTTGATTCGCTTTCGCGAACCTTCTGGCTTGTCACAGTATCCGGTTTTCAAGGTTCAGTCCAACGAGAAAACAGTATTTATCCTGCGCTTTTTCTCGTCTTAGCCACCCGATCTATTCCGGCGGCAAATGGACACTCTACGCATCGTCCTTGACACTGTCAACACCCAATTCAAGGAATTTTTCCCGTTTCACCAAAATAATCTTGGATTCATCAAAAACGCTTCCCGGAAATCTCCAGGAAGCGCTTACGACAGCAAAGCCGTTGCCGATGCGAATCGCATCAATACATAGCGCTACCTGATTGGTATCCGATCGACGACATCCGAACCCGATTCTCTTGGAAGAAGCGGCCAAAGTAGGTTACCACCATCTCGCAGGTTATGCAAGAAATTAAGTGAAAAATACGCTGCCCCCAAAGCTGGAGCACGGTATCACTGGCGATAGCGTCAACCCTGCTTACTTACAACCCTAACAAATTTGCGTTTACCTACTTGGATTACGCCACCTTCAATTGCGCTGCCTTCGATGTTGTACGACGTCGGCGACAAGGTGACGCCGTTGATTTTGACGCCTCCTTGATCGATGAGCCTTCGCCCCTCTCCTCTCGATGTAGCCATTCCCAGCAAGTCAAGAAGAGCTGGGACGTGAATCTCCTGCGCCAAATCGACCTCAACAATAGGCACATCCTGTGGGATTTCGTGTCGCCTGAAAACCAGATCGAAAGATTCCTCGGCACCTATTGCGGCATCATCCCCATGGTAGATAGCTACTACTCCCTTGGCGAGCTGTCTCTTGACTGTATTTGGATGCAGGACGCCCGCGGCAAGTCCTTTTTCGATGCTTTCCACATCTTCGGCAGGCAAGGCCAAACACGCACGATAGTATTTGAACATGATTTCGTCGGGGATCGACATCACTTTCCCGAACATCTCAGCAGGCTCGTCGGTCAATCCTATATAGTTTCCGTAGGCTTTGCTCATCTTCTGAGACCCGTCAGTCCCTTCGAGCAGGGGCAGGGTCAGGCACACCTGAGGCTCCATTCCATGGCGCTCCATAAGCTCGCGACCGGCGAGAAGATTAAAGAGTTGATCGGTGCCGCCGATCTCAACATCGGCCTTGATTACCACCGAGTCGTACGCCTGAGCCAACGGATAAAGCATCTCGTGAAGTGATATCCCGACACCCTCCCTGAATCTTTTCTGGAAGTCGTCTCGTTCAAGCAATCTGGCAACCGTGAACATGCTTGAGAGTCTCAATATGTCAGCAAAGTTGAGTGGAGCGAGCCATTCAGAGTTGCGTCGAACCTGAGTCGATGAGGGATCTAGCACTTTGAACGCCTGCTCGATATAGGTAGCTGCATTCTCCTCGATCTGCGCTTCAGTCAAAGGGGGTCGGATGGTGTTACGCCCCGAAGGGTCGCCGATAAGCGCGGTAAAATCGCCGATAATCAATACAACCGTATGCCCTAGGTCTTGAAATTGACGCAACTTTCTTAGCGGAACCGCATGGCCGAGATGAAGATCGGGCGCGGTTGGATCGACGCCCAATTTGACCGTGAGCGACCTTCCAGAGGCGAGCTTCGATGCAAGTACCCGCTCCGGTACAATCTCGGCGACTCCACTGCGAATTTGACGCAACTGATCTTCAGGTGAGAGCATAATCGAACTGCAACCTCCTAGGGGCGACGTCTGGTTTCACTTTGTCGCCATCGTAACAACCAGGTAACCTGATGTGGTGGGCAACTATCAACATCTAGCATTTCGCGTCATACTAACATGATATATGTGACTAACAGGGCTGACCTGACTTTCTTTGGAACCGATGAACGATAGAAACGATAAAAACCGCTCGCGCCAGTCGAAAGACGCCCGAAACCCGCAGTTTCGACCCAGAAAGAAACCGGTCAAAGCTGCATCCGGTAAACCATCTCCGACGGCGAAGCATCCAAAACCACCTCGCGCAAGTGCTCGGCAGCGAAGTGCGTCTCCAGGGCGCCCCGCAAAAAAGCCTGACGCGCGACGTCGGCTCACGGGCCGCAAGCGGCTGCTAAGGGTAGCGCTTCTCGGGCTGCTGACCCTCATTACATTGACTGTCATTGCCGGCGGGGTCACATACGCCTCCATACTGAGGGATCTACCCGACCCGGGCGATCCGCTAAAAGGAAGAGATCAGACCTCGGTAATCTACGATCGAAACGGTGAGGTTCTCGCCAAGCTATTTGCCGAGCAAAACCGCACAGACGTTCCCTTTGCCGATATCCCGCAAGACCTGAAGGACGCGGTTCTCGCCACTGAAGACCAGCGATTCTTCGAGCACGAGGGTGTTGATCCGAGAGGCATCTTGCGGGCTCTTTGGGTCACGCTCACCTCCGATGAGGTACAGGGCGGATCGACAATCACTCAACAATACGTGAAGAACGCGCTCATCACACCGGAAAGAACTTTGAGACGCAAGCTCATGGAAGCAGTCCTGGCCTACCAGATCGAGAGTCGATTCACCAAAGAAGAGATACTCGAGCTGTATCTGAACACCATTTACTTTGGTCACGGCGCTTACGGCATAGAGTCGGCCGCTCAAGTGTTTTTCAGAAAGCCCGCAACCGAACTTGGGCTTGCGGAATCGGCGATGCTGGCGGGAGTTATCAGATCCCCGGGCCGCTACTCGCCATACCTGAATCCGGAAGACGCGAACGATCGACGCTCAACGGTGCTGAAGCAGATGCTCGATCAGGGTCGCATAGATGACGCCGAGTTCGAAGCCGCACAGGCGCAGCCGACTGAAACCGCCGGTCTACCCGATAACGATGCGCAGGCACCCTACTTTGTCGAGTACATAAAAGCTCAAATCACAGAACGATACGGCTCGGAGCTGGTATTTCGAGGTGGCATCAGGATAGATACCACGCTGGACATGCGCTTGCAACGTGCTGCCGAGGCGGCAGTCGCAAACCACCTTCAGCAACCGGACGGACCATCCGCGGCCTTAGTGGCGGTCGATCCTTCAACCGGTGAGATTCTGGCGATGGTCGGCGGCAAGGACTTCGAGACCAAACAGTTTAACGTGGCGGTCCAAGGACGCAGGCAACCAGGGTCAGCCTTCAAGACATTTGTGCTGGCAGCGGCGCTACAGGAAGGAGTCGGCACTGAGCAGGTTTTCGAGTCTGGTCCGGCTTCGTTTCAGCTTCCCAACGGGGAGACCTGGGATGTCACAGGCGCAGCGCCAGGCGGACCAATGCGACTGAGGCAGGCTACCGAAAAATCCGTAAACTCCATATTCGCTGAGTTGATCCTGGACATCGGAGCAGAAGAGGTCCTCGACACTGCCAAGCGAATGGGCATTGTTCAAGAGACACAGCCCGTGCCGGCGATTGCACTTGGTGGATTGGATGTTGGTGTTTCCCCGCTTGAAATGGCCGCGTCGTACATACCGCTGGCCGCCGGCGGAACCAGCGCAGTCCCCTTTGGGCTAAAGCGCGTCTCGGATGCCGAGGGGGAAGCGCTTTTCTCGGCAGAGCCCTCGAGGACTGCCGCCATCTCACCGCAGGTGGCCTACCTGACGACCGACATTCTGAAGGGAGTCCTGACGAGAGGAACCGGTACTGCAGCCAGGATAGGCAGACCGGCAGCAGGCAAAACAGGAACGACCCAGGAGTACCGTGACGCCTGGTTCGTTGGATATACCCCGCAGATCGTATGCGCCGTCTGGGTCGGTCACCCCGAGGCGGCCAGAGAGATGAAAGATTCCCGCGGCCGAAACATCACAGGTGGTTCGATTCCTTCCCGGATATGGGCAGATTTCATGAAGGCCGCGCATGAGCCGCTGGAGGTAAAGGAGTTCGCAAGGCCCGAGGGTGTGTCCCAGATAAGTATCTGCTCTGACACCGGTCAAAGAGCCGGTCAGTGGTGCCCCAACTCTTTCACCAGTCTCTACCTCACCGAGCACCTGCCCGATGGGTGTGAGCAGCACACCGGTCCGGTTCAAGTTGAGATACCCGAGCTCATCGGCATGACCAAAGAAAATGCGATCTCTGCGCTTAGAAGGGCACTACTCCCCTTCGAAGTCGTCGAACAGGACGTCCGTGGGGTGCCGGCCGGCATAGTTTCCAGCCAGAACCCACAGGGTAGCTCAATCGGAACCACGGCAACTGTGGTCACCATAGTCGTCTCGGACGGCGGCCGATCAGACAGACCTCCTGTCGCGAGGTTCACCTCCCCTGCTGAAGGAGCAATCGGCCAGGCGGTCACTTTCGATGCCGCACTTTCCTCCGACGATGGAACCATAACGTCATTTCAATGGGAGTTTGGCGATGGGCAGAAGTTGACCGGAAGGCAGGTGACACACACGTACGCCGCGCCGGGCTCTTACTCGGTGACCCTATGGGTGACCGATAACAGAAATCAAACGACCTCCACAACCAGAAACATCACAATCAGATAGGATCACGGTCGCCCTTGATCTGCTTCGCTGGTGCCTGAAAGCATCTTTGGCCGAGCATAAGCGCTCTAGCCGATGCCTCGAAAGAACTGCCCGCTAGTCGAATTTTCCGCCAGGTGCGGCAGCTTTGACGCATGAGCTTTCGATCTGCCGGAGAACCCCTCGATAAGCATCTCGCGGAAGTGCGCCGTGATGCGCTCGGCCCGCTGAGCGTTCTCATGTATAAAGTCCAATCGAACGGCATCCACGCCTGCCTGGATAATTTCCGGTATAGCTCTTGTCAAATCAAGCGGTACCGAATTATAGATACGTGTCCGGCCGGTCGCATCAGTGATCGCTGGAAAAGAGTAGCCTTTCGCGTCTTTTAGAAAGTATCGCTCTTCACGTCTGCGACAGGAGTGGCAGCGCTTTGAGCAATCACCGATCGACATCAAAACGCAATGCTCGGTAATCATGACCTCCTGATATCCATAAACTGAAATACCCACCGGAATTGTGGCATTATGCGCGATACTAGCGATCTGACGCCCGGAAAGTTCCGGCGAGAGCCAAGCAAACGAAGCCCCGGATTTTGCGAGAGCCGCGACGCTGTGCGCATTGGTGGCATTAAGGCTCCAGTGCGCCTCAACGCTTACACTTCTCTGCGACAAGATCGGGATCAAGCCGAGGTTACCGGCAACGACGCTGGGATACTCGGCTGCCAAATCTAGGATATCGGCGATCTCTTCATCGTGCGCGATGCGTGGTAGCTCGAGTGCCGCCGAGGATATCTGTCTCGTGACAGCGTGATCCTGCGTGCCCGCCATAATGACCCGGTTGGCCCCCGCCTGAAGGCACGCTTTGGCCACTGTAGGGCTGGTTGTCCACACAACAATTTGAGGGACATCGCTTTTCGGGCGAGTGCGACTGGGGTTTAGCACAGCAGGAAAGATGCGCTGACGCCCCTCCCAGGGCTTTAGCAGCGACACCTTCAAGGCATCAAGAGCCTCTCTTCTCACCCGGTGAAGCGCTGAGTAACCAAGCCCTGCCTCGGCGGAAAGATCGACACTGACAGACCCCAGGCGGAAAGGCGTACCGCCCAACCGCCCGACGTGCTCGGTGATCTCGGCGGGAGTGATTGGTTTTGTGCGTGCCCGCTCGACCACCGGGCCTTCTACAGCGACCTCAATGCTGCCGTGCGTCGCTGAAACATGCAACGGATGACCGGTGAGCGCCTTTACTCGAAAGTCGACGAGGGGGCCAAAGGTGCCATCTGTTTTGGTAAACGTGCGCCGCGCCGCGCGCTGAAGGGCGGCGTTCACCACGCGAAACACTCGATCACCCTGCGAAACCGAGGCGCCGATATCCACAAAGGGGCTCGAGCCGGCCGGAGCCGTTGTCGCTTGCTGTCCGGCAATCTCGATAGATCCTATCTTCGCAACGTGGCGGCCTCTACCGGTCCACACCTCAACGGTATCACCAATATCCATCGCAACATCGAGCTTGATTTGGGTCCTGCCGGCTCTGACCTGCCCCACTCTCCCTATCGGAATACCTCGGTTGTTGGGGCGGGTAAAGCTCATCATGGTGTTGTCGCGAATTCCTGTCAGATACGCCGAAGAAAATCCCCGGCTGAACGCCTCGGCTAAAATCGATTTCTCCGCGGCCGAGACTTCAAACCCTTCTGGATCGGCGATCGCCCTGTCCAGTGCGCGACGATAGACGCCCGTGACAAGCGCCACATACTCGGGAGCCTTCATCCTGCCCTCGATTTTGAGAGAGCTCACACCGGTCGCGATCAAATCTGGAAGCATCTCTATCGTCGAAAGATCCTTCGTGGATAGCAGGTGCGCTCCTGGGCTGCGCGCCTTTCGACTCTTGGCGTCTTCCAGTTGGTAAGTCAGGCGGCATGGCTGGGCACAGCGTCCCCTGTTTGCCGAGCGACCCCCAATCATCGATGACATCAGGCACTGGCCTGAATAGCAGACGCACAGCGCGCCGTGCGCAAAGATCTCCACCTCAAGATCGGTCGAAGCGACCAGGCGACTCACCTGACCCAGCGCCATCTCACGCGCCAAAGTGACTCGCGAAAACCCTGCACGCCCTAGCTCCGCAATCGTTGGGGTATTGTGAGCCCCGATCTGAGTTGACGCATGCAAGCGAACGTCTTCAAGCTCGGATTTGATCACGCTGGCCAAACCGAGATCTTGCACGATTATCGCATCAGCGCCCATGCTCCAAATCTCATCGACAAGCGCAAGCGCTGAGGCCATCTCATCAGGCAAAATGACAACATTTGCAGTAATGTAGACACGAACACCATGCAGGTGCGCAAGATCAATCGCCTCGGAGAGCTCTTCCGCCGAGAAGTTTTGCGCCCCCAGCCTTGCGTTGAACCGGTCAAGGCCGAGGTAAACGGCATCAGCGCCGTTATTGATAGCTGCCCTCAACGAGGTAGGATCTCCAACGGGCGCGAGTAACTCTGGTCGCCAGTGCGTTTTATGGCTCATTTTCTCATCCATTCGGCAACATAAGTCCAATTTTGTAGAAAAAAATCGATCAAATACGGCAAACTGTAATCAGGAGGCGAAACACCAATAATGTCAAGCTACCGCATACGCGCCAAACGAAGAGCAAGATCGAAGCCGGGCAAAGCTCTCCGCATTGCCCTTGCAACAATCTTGGTCACCGTCCTGATGACGGTGATAGGCGTGGCCGCGGCCTACGGCCTTATCGGGGGTTGGCTTCAAGATCTTCCCGATTATAACGCTCCTGACGCATTCGAGGTTGCCCAGGCAACCCGCATCTACTCGGCAGATGACGTGCTACTGGCAAGATTGTTCCTGGAGAATCGCACTGTGGTTCCGATATCGAGTATCTCGACCTACCTGGTTGAGGCCTCTGTTGCTGTTGAGGACGAGCGCTTCTACCAGCACAATGGCGTCGATGTGAGAGGAATTACCCGTGCATTTGTTCAAGGGGTCGTGTTGGGTGGGGACATACAGGGTGCTTCAACGATTACCCAGCAATACATAAGAAACACCATTCTTCTGGAGGAGCGCACGGATATCACCCTCAAGCGCAAGGTTCGAGAAGCATACCTTGCGCTTGAGCTTGAAAGCAGGAAATCGAAAGAGGAGATTCTCGAGCTGTATTTGAACGCAATCTACTACGGGGAAGGCGCGTATGGCGCGCAAGCTGCCGCGCAAACTTTCTTCTCTAAAGACGCAAACGAGCTGACTTTGGCTGAGGCGGCGCTTCTTGCCGGACTTCCACAACAACCAAGTAGGCTCTCGCCTTTCGGAAATCCCGAAGGCGCTCTCAGTCGCCGCGAGCATGTCCTTCGCCGCATGCTAGTCAACGGATACATAACCGAAGATGAGTTTGAATCGGCAAACGCAGAGCCACTGAGCCTCAAGCGCGCTGATGAGCCACTCCATGGCATCTACGCGGCTCACTATTTTGTCGCTCACGTCAGAAGACTTCTCCAGCAGGAGTACGACCAAGCGCTTGTCTTCAAAGGTGGGCTTACCGTGCACACCACCCTCGACACGCGACTGCAAGGCTACGCGGAAAACGCTGTATTTAGCGCACTCGGACAGCCTGGAGATCCTGACGCCGCCCTTGTATCAGTCGATCCGCGCAACGGTCACATCAAAGCTATGGTCGGAGGACGTAATTACGCTCAGAACAAGTTCAATCTTGCAACTCAGGGCAGTCGCCAACCTGGGTCAGCCTTCAAAACTTTTGTGCTCATAGCGGCAATCGAAGAAGGCGTGCCTCCACACCGCTTGATGGACTCTTCATCGCCGGCTCGAATAAGAACAACACCTGTTTGGGATGTCTCGAACTCGGAGGGTCGCGGCAGAGGGCTTATCTCAATCGACGCAGCCACCCGGGCGTCCGTCAATACGGTTTTCGCCCGCCTGATCTGGGATCTCAACGAACGCGGCGGCTCGACCGGAGCCGAGAAGGTCGCTGATGTAGCGGAGAGAATGGGGATCACGACCGAAATCCCATCGCTGCCCTCTATTGCACTTGGCAGCCAGAATGTCACTCCACTAGAGATGGCATCTTCATACGGAACCCTTGCCACTAGTGGCGAGCACTTTCCGCCTATCGCCATCACGAAGATCCTCGATTCAAGCGGAGAGATTGTTTACGAGTCAAAGCCTGAGGGCACAAAAGCCCTGGAGCCCGAGGTTGCGTTCGCTACTACAAATATACTGCGTGGAGTAATCACTGGTGGAACCGCAAGGCGCGCAGCCATAGGGCGACCAGCGGCTGGCAAGACCGGAACATCTCAGCTCAATCGAGATGCATGGTTCGTGGGGTACACCCCACAGCTATCTACAGCTGTTTGGGTTGGCTACCATGAAACCGAATTGCCCATGAATAACGTCCGAGGTCGGCGCGGCTTCGGAGGCACTTTGGCTGCCCCTATCTGGGCCGATTTCATGAGAGCGGCCCATGAAGGACTTGCGGTGGCGGACTTCGAGAGACAGGACCGACCTAAATACATATGGAAGCGCGAGTGGGATTCGCGAATATCCGTGCCTTCACTTGCCGGCATGTCAAGAAATCAAATCGCCGAGGCACTGGATGAAGCGGGCCTGAAGGCTACGTTCACCGAAGCCTTCAGTGCAACCGTTCCTAGGGGGACAATCATCTCGCAAAGGCCCGAAGGTGCCGAGCGGGTAAGGCAAAACACCGTGATCAACGTCGTCATCTCAAGAGGTCCAGCGCCTGCAGCCGCGCCCGGGCCACCAGCGACACCGCCGCCGGACGACATAGCGCCAACCCCGCCTCCGTCAGAGCCGGAAACGCCTTCAGAAGCACCGATGGGTGGACCTTAATAAGCGGCAACACCTTGAAATCAGCGCTTTACGCGGATCATTCCGGAGCAGGTGAAAATCTCTACCTCGCCGAGCTTTTCTACCTCATCGAGCACGAGGTTCATCCCTATAGCATCGCTTGAGACGTGCCCGGCAATAACGAGGTTCAGGTTGATTTTCTCGGCGTGTTTGCGGTGATCCTCCGAGTAGTGCATTCCAACAAGGGTGCCCACTCCGGCGTCTACAAGCTTGTCGAGAGCCTCGCTCGGGCCCTCAGTGCCACCGGTCATGTCGACAACGATCCTGCCGGCGCGGTTAGACCCTTTGCCCCCAATAACGCTCGGGCCATATCCTTTGCGAGCCGCATCCGCATACTCCGGGATCTCCCGCAGAACCTTTACGATGTCATTGAGTGTCCTGGGCGTCTTCTCGTCGAGGTGCGACTGAACAAACCTGGTCACCGAATTGTCGGCAGGCGTATGGCACGACAGAAAAGCGATGTCCAGCAACCTCGCCGCGTCAACAGCTCGATAGTGGTTTGCGGGCATTATTTTGCGCCGTACCTCTTGTGCTCTTGTTTCAATCAGCCTGTCGCCAGCCGCAACACTAACACCTTGAGCTGCCCATATGTCTGCCTGCATTCCCATGACTTCGTGCATAGACGCATAGCCAATGCCCTCGGGGTGGTGCGCAAAAACTAAATCAACGGGCTTGCCCGATTCCCGCATCCTGTCAGCAAGTAGTATTTCGCCGACCTCCATATCGATACCAACAATGAGCCCGCGGATATCAAGCGCCGGATCCCCAAAGCAGATTCGCGTGTCTGAATAGGGATTGGTTAATTTCTCGCTGTCGAAAAACTCCCTCTCAGCGTCCTCGAGCTTATCGAAAGCTTGCTTCTTTTCAGCCAGTAGTGCCTCGATTTCCTCGGGCGATCTTGGATCGTTGGCTATGCCCTTGTCGACGCATACCTTGTAGATATCTATCAGTTTTATGCTCACGCTGACTCCTATTCTTCGTCTGTTAGGACCGATTGAGTATTTCGCCAATTGCGAAATGAAACAAAAGAGTTGTCTGTCAAATAATACCGTAGTTGAAGCTCGTGTCCGGCACTGAGCCCTATTCGGCCAGACACGGAAATATCTAAATCGGCCGAGTCTCCCTGGAATAGGGCGAACCTGTCCCCATCAAGCCTCGAGCCATTGTCTGCCATGCTAATGCCGAGGGCCTTTGCAAGTCGCCCAGGACCGCGTGTTAGATCCCTGATAGAAGAAACACCCCTGCGCTCAGACATGACCTCGAGTCCAAGTGTCGGCTCAATCGACCTGATCAGCACCGCGCCGGCCTGGCCTTCGGGAAGGCAGACAAAATTGAGCATGTGGTGCATCCCGTAGACAAAATACACATAGGCGCAGTCTGGAGGGCCATACATCGTTGCATTACGGCGCGTTATCCCTCTCGTCGAGGCATGACTTCCCGGGTCGTCTCGGCCTAAATATGCCTCTGTCTCAACGATCTTGCCGCCAGTCGTCATATCTCCGTCTAGCGTAATCAAAGTCTTGCCGAGAAGCGCTCTCGCTACTTGGCGGGGGTCACCTTCGAACAGGCCAAGGGGGACGCGCTCGCATCCTGCCTCAAGCCCAGGGAACGGCTCTCGCATCTTCCAGCCAGTCGATGTCAGAGGCGATCGTTTCATTCACTCGCTCAAGCTGTAAGCTAAGCGCTTCTGGCCCGGTGCCACCCTCGCTGTTTCTTCTGGAAACGACGGAGCGTATGTCAACGAGCTTGCCGGAGTCCTCAGCGAAACTTTGGTGGATCGCAGCCAGCTCCTCAAAAGACAGATCCTGAAGCGTACGGCCAGCTTTTTCACACTGCAAAACGAGCTTGCCGACAATCTCATGGGCCGACCTAAACGGTATCCCCGAGTAAACCAGATGATCCGCAAGGTCTGTGGCGGCCATGAATCCTCCAAGGCACGCCTGATACATCCTATCTTTGTTCACTTGCATCGTTGAAAGCATCGGCGCTGCGACCGTCATGGAATCAATAGTCGTATCTATGGCATCAAAGGCCGCTTCCTTGTCTTCTTGCATATCTTTGTTGTATGCAAGCGGCAAGGATTTGAGCATGGTGAGTAAGGCAACTAAGTCGCCGAGTGTTCGTCCTGATTTACCACGAATGAGTTCAGCAAAATCGGGGTTTTTCTTCTGTGGCATGATGCTCGATCCGGTTGAGTATGAATCATCAAGCGTGATAAAGCCGAACTCCTCGGTCGACCACAGAACCAGCTCCTCACAGAGTCTGGAGAGGTGAATCATCGTGAGCGCGCAAGCGTACACAAGGTCAACAAGGAAGTCCCTGTCGCTTACCGCATCCATCGAATTGGGCGTTACTTGCGAAAAGCCAAGGCGCTCGGCCACAAGGCTTCTGTCTATCGGAAACGTGGTTCCTGCCAAAGCCGCACTGCCCAACGGCAAGAAGTCAGCGGCCTCAAATGCGTGACGAAATCTTGTTGCGTCACGTGAGAGCATCCAAAAGTACGCGAGCATATGATGACTGAAGAGGACCGGCTGAGCCTTTTGCATATGCGTATATCCAGGCATCAAAACAGTCTGATGCATGTGTGCGAGAGTCACGATCGCTTCTCGCAATCGGATGTTGGCCTGAAGCAGATCAAGCGCCCTTCTCTTGGCGTAAAGTCTAGTATCGGTCGCCACCTGATCGTTGCGGCTCCGAGCCGTGTGCAGCCTGCCCCCAGCAGGACCGATTCGCTCCGTCAGTGCGCGCTCTATGGCCATGTGAATGTCCTCATCGGCCACATCAAACTTAAACCGCCCATCGCGAATCTCCCTGAAAATTTCAGAGAGGCCGGCCTCGATTGCGTCCGCGTCATCTTTGGATATTATCTGTTGCTCAGCGAGCATCCGCGCGTGAGCAATGGAGCCCCTTATGTCCTCCTCCCACATTCGCTTATCCGCCTTTAGCGAGGCCCCAAACTCATCCAGAAACCTCGTAGTCGGTTTTTCGAATCGGCCAGCCCAAGGCTTCTTTGGCTCATTCACCTGAACCACCCTTTGCTCTTGAATTTATAACTCGCCTGATTGCAGCAGCCGCGAATCTGGCGGCCGGAAAAGCAAGTAGCGCGCCGGCGCCGATCGCAGCCATGTTATAGGCCCACTGATCTCTGGCAGTGTGCCCCGGAAAGAGAATCGGCAAGGCAGACCCGAAAAGAATCGCGCCGACTACGAATATGTTCTGATTCCTCGATCCACGCGACTCTGTGGAGCCAAAAACGCCTACGATAACACCGATAAAGAGACCCACAAACGAGGAGAACCGAACGGTCTGAAAATCGATTCTCTCGGCGTTCGGAAGCCACGAGAATGCGGCCCCAAGTAGCGCCCAGACAGATATCCATGCGACCCCGGCCAACATAACGCGAATATCACTCTTGCTAATCACTGAGCACCCATCAATCCGCATCCACTCGAGCTCGATTACGCTGCTGCGCCCATACCTTGGCCGGCAAGCCATGTAGCTGCACAAATCCCCTGGCAGCGGTGTGGTCGAAGGAGTCTGCCTCGTCATAGGTCGCAAGCTTATAGTCGTAAAGGGAGTAAGGACTCCGGCGGCCGACAACAACACAGCTTCCATTGAAAAACTTCACTCTGACATCACCTGTCACTAGCTGTTGCGTTGTTTCCACAAAACTGTCGAGGGCTTCTTTTAGCGGAGAGAACCACATGCCGTTATATACGAGCTCCGCCCACTTCTGCTCAACGCCTAGCTTGTAGTGAGCCACCGAACGCTCCAGACATAGCTCTTCAAGTGCCTTGTGCGCGTTTATCAACGCCAGCGCACCTGGAACCTCGTATATCTCGCGAGATTTTACTCCCACAAGCCGGTTCTCAATCATGTCTATCCTGCCGAAACCATGTCGCCCCGCAAGCTTGTTCATGTTAGTGATAACGTCCAAAAAGCTCATTTCCGTGCCATCGATCGCAACGGGAAGGCCTTGATTGAAGGTGAGTGTCACATACTCTGCATCGCCGCACTTTGCATCACCGGAATTCGCAGTCAAAGAGTATATGTCCTGCGGAGGCTCTACCCAGGGATCCTCAAGTATGCCGCATTCGATGGCGCGACCCCAAAGGTTGTCATCGATTGAGTATGGGCTTTCTTTTGTAGTAGGCACCGGAATTCCCCGTGCTTGAGCCCACTCCATAGCCTGATCTCGAGTTTTTAGCTCCCACTCCCTAACCGGAGCAACGATCTCCAGCTCTGGATCAAGGCAAGCGACCCCCACCTCAAAACGAACCTGGTCATTACCTTTGCCCGTGCAGCCGTGTGCAACATAACGAGCCTTGTGAGCATGGGCCTCCTCAACCAGATGCTTGACTATGATCGGCCGTGATAGCGCGCTTACCAGGGGGTAATTGTTCTCATATAGCGCATTTGCCTTCAGTGCCTTGCTTAGATATTCGGCGACATACTCCTCCCGGACATCCTTCACAATCGATTCGACAGCCCCGATAGTTAGAGCCTTCTGGCGCACGAACTCCAAGTCTTGACGCTCTTGCCCCACATCAACGGCAAGTGCAATGACATCCATATCCAAGTTTTCCTGTATCCAGCGAATGGCGACCGAAGTATCCAGTCCGCCCGAGTACGCCAACACACACTTCTCGCGAGCCATATTCTTGTAAGTCCTTTCCAGTTTTAGGGTTCCCAGACCTTTGGGTAAGCTTATTTCCCTCGAAACTTCGACAACTGATCTTTTAGTCGCTGGGCCTCAATCTCATTTTCGGCTATCACAAGCACGGTATCGTCTCCAGCTATACTGCCGAGAACCCCAGCAAGCTCGGCTTTGTCCATTGCCGCCGCCACTCCCGGAGCGGTCCCTGGTGAAGCTTTGACGAGCATTAAATTTCCACTATGCACAACGTCGACCACCAGCTCAGAGATCATACGCTGAAGGTGCAAATCTTCTGCGAGCACATATATCCCCTCGGGGAGTTTGCGCAGGCCCAGGTTGGAAATATCCCTCGACACGGTCGCCTGTGTGCAGTTTAGGCCTCGCCTCATTAGGCCCTCTACAAGATCTCGCTGGGTACGTATCAACTCTTCTCGAACAATCGCCTTTATCAGGCTCTGTCGCTCTTCACGCTTCCCCATAAAATCACTTCACTTTCTTCTTCCCGCAACAAAACGATCAGGCCTTTAGGCAATTACCAGTGAAAGTAACGCTTTCTGTACGTGCAAGCGATTTTCTGCCTGCTCAAAAATCAGAGAGTTAGAGCCATCCAAAACTGCATCGGTGACCTCTTCCCCGCGGTGCGCCGGCAGGCAATGCATGAATACCGCGTCACGGTCAGCGAGTTTCATCATGCTCTCATCTACGCAGTACCCGGCAAAAGCCAGAAGTCTATCTGCGCGCTCGTCTTCCTGCCCCATCGACGTCCAGGTATCCGTTACGACAATGTTTGCACCGCGGACCGCTTCGCGGGGATCTCGCACCAGGTGAATGCTCGCCTTTGTGCTATTGCCGAGGAGACGAGCTTGCCTCACAACCGCGTCTGGAGGCTCATACCCAGCTGGAACGGCGATAACAACGTTCATGCCAGCAATGGCTCCAGCAAGCATGTAGGTATTAGCCATGTTGTTCCCATCACCTATGTACGCCAAGGTGAGACCGGAAAGCTTTCCGAAGTGCTCCTCTACTGTCAGCAGATCGGCGAGTCCCTGGCATGGATGATGGTCGTCGGTGAGCATATTTATGACCGGAGCTCTTGAGATTTCAGCCAGCGCATCGACCTGTGAGTGCTGAAAGGTTCGCACACAGATAGCATCCACGTAGCGCTCGAGCGTTTTAACCGAGTCGTAGACGCTCTCGCCCCGAGAAAACACGTTGTCGCTGCCGCTCAATACAACAGGATAGGCCCCCAGCCTGTGACAAGCGACTTCGAAGGAAACACGTGTGCGCAGCGAAGGTTTCATAAATATGAGAGCCACAGAGCTGTCCGCATGGGTTTGTCTCCTGTCGCCCTGCGCCCACTCACGCTTCTGCCGAGTGGCTTGATCCAGAATGAGGCGTAGCTCCTCGGCGGAAAGATCTGCCATGGTGAGTAAATCTCGACCCTTCATCGAACCTCCCATCAGCTCCTGCCACCCACCAATACCTGCTCAAGGTAGTCAAGCATCATGTCGATTTCGGCCAAATCACAACAGAGCGGGGGCAAGAACCTCAGTGTAACAGGCGAGGTATTGTTGAGAACCAGTCCGTCGGACAGCGCCCGAGCGACCACCTCGGCGGCAACTGGTCGCTTCAGATCAGCGGCCACCATCAGTCCTGACTGCCTCACTTCCACGATTTCACCGGTGCGGGCCATAATCTCGGAAAGACCTTCATGCAAAACGGCGCCCAAGGTTGAAGCATTTCTCCCGAGATCCTCCTCATGCAGTGCATCCAGCGTCGCGCGAGCCGCCGCGCACACCACAGGTCCGCCTCCGAATGTAGACCCGTGATCGCCGGGGCCGAAAGCCGTAGCCACGGAGTCGTCTGCGACCACGGCGCCTATCGGAAGCCCATTTCCAAGCGCTTTGGCTAGCGTCATAATGTGCGGCCTGATCATGGCTGATTGATGCGCGAACACAGGTCCCGTTCGATAGATCCCGCACTGAACCTCATCGAAGATCAGCAGGACTTCCCGCTTGTCGCACAACGCGCGAACCTCAAAGAGATATTCTGGGTCACAGGGAAATACTCCTCCTTCTCCCTGTACAGGTTCGAGCAGCACAGCACATACACTCTCGTCCACAACCTCTTCCAGAGCATGGATGTCATTGAGGTCCACATGCACGAATCCCGGCGAGACGGGGGTAAACGAATCCCTCTTGTCGGCCTGCCCTGTGGCCGCCAAAGAGGCCAGCGTTCTGCCGTGAAACGAGCGATGCGCCGTGACAATGGTGCGTGCCTGGGGGCCTTTGTGTATCGATGCCCACTTGCGAGCCAGCTTGACCGCACCCTCGATTGCCTCGGCACCCGAGTTGCAGAAAAAGACCTTGGCGCCTCCGCCAAAAAGCTCGCTTATCTGAAAGGCCAGATCGGCGCGATGCTCCACATAAAACAGGTTCGTCACATGGGTAAGCTTTTCGATTTGTCTTTTCACGGCTTCGATAACCGCAGGATGTGAGTGGCCGAGATTGACAGTCCCGATGCCGCTCATGAAATCCACGTATTCACGTCCTCGATCGTCGAACAAACGAGTCCCTTCACCGCGCACGAACAGCACGGGCTTGCGCGCGTACGTGTTCATGTGTGCAGCCGAGTCGAGCGCCGCTATTCTTTCGAACTCCTGACCCACTAGATTACTTCCTCTTTAAGCCAGGGTTCTTCGACAGGGGTGATCATCGTTCCAACGCCCTCTTCGGTATAGACTTCAAGCAGCAATGCGTGTGGAACCGTACCGTTCAATATATGGGCGCGTTTCACACCAGCTTGCAAGGCGCTGACACAGGCGCTCACCTTGGGAATCATCCCTCCACCAATTTTGCGGCCGCTTATCATCGCTTCGGCCTGTTCGATGCTGAGCTTTCGGATAAGGGTTTCCTTGTCCTCGCTGTCGGCATAAAGCCCGTCAACGTCTGTCAGGAATATAACTTTATCGGCGCCCAGATCCGCAGCCAGTCTACCGGCAACTACATCAGCATTCACATTAAATGAGCCGCCGTCCTCGCCGGTCGCAACAGTCGCGATCACAGGAATGAACCCGTCTTCGATCAGATTGAAAACGACCGTCGTGTCGATGTTTGTCACGTTGCCCACGCGGCCCAGATCGGATGAAAGCTGATTGGCCTGTATGAGATTGGCATCTTCTCCGGATATTCCAACTGCAAGCCGTCCGTGCATGTTTATTGCAGAGACAAGCTCTTTGTTGACCTTGCCGACCAGCACCATCTTGACGATCTCCATGGCCGCATCGGATGTCACGCGCAAGCCACCCTGAAACTCAACCGGCATACCGAGGAGATCCATGTAGGCTGTGATATCAGGCCCTCCCCCGTGGACGATTACCGGATTGATTCCAACCAGCTTCATAAGCACAATGTCGCTTGCGACGTGAGCCCGCAGCACAGGATCTGTCATGGCCGAGCCGCCATACTTGATGACAATGGTTCGGCCCCAGGTTCGCTTGATCCACGGAAGCGCCTCTGTAAGAGTTGATGCCTTTAGGTGAATGTCCGTCATTGGACAGGTCCTCTCCGACATTTGTTCTATACCTACTTTCAAGAACGATACTCTCCATTTATGCGCACATACTCATAAGACAGGTCGCAAGTCCAAACTGTAGCCATAGCAGTACCGAGATGCAGGTCGACGATTATTGTAATATCCTCTTGCGCCAACGCGGCAGCAGCGTCTTCTTCACTGAAGGGAACCGCCATGCCATTGCGACAAGTAGTGATGTCCGCAAAAGTTATCTCCAGTCGTGATGGATCTATCGTCGCCGGCGCCTTACCTACTGCCATTGCAACCCGGCCCCAGTTCGCGTCGCCACCAAATATAGCAGTCTTGACGAGCGGCGAATTTGCGATCGAGCGGGCAACGACATCGGCCTCGGCCTCAGAGAGTGCTCCTTGGACAGCGACTGTAACAAAGCGTGTTGCACCCTCCCCGTCCCTGACGACCATGTGCGCAAGATCCATGCAAACTCTTGTTACAGCGGCTTCGATTGCGGGGTACGCAGAGTGATCGACATCGATTGGCTCACCCTCCAGCGCTCCTGATGCCATCAGGACAACCATATCGTTAGTAGAGGTCTCGCCGTCAACGGATATCCGATTGAATGTCACAAAGTTTGCCGCCTCAAGCGCCTTACGACACGCATCAGGGGTAAGTGGCGCGTCTGTGGTAAGAAATCCGAGCATCGTAGCCATGTTCGGCATTATCATCCCACTGCCCTTAGCCATGCCGCCTATACGGTAACTAGCTCCGCCGACGTTCACGGCAACTGCAGATTCCTTGACAGTCGTATCTGTGGTCATGATTGCCTGGGCTGCCTGCGATGCAGAGTCCGAACTTAACTCGGAAGCAGCAACACGAATACCCGAGGTCACGACATCGATAGGCAGTGGTACGCCGATTACTCCGGTCGAGGCGACCAGGATATGATCGGGAGTGTCACCGAGCGCCTCGGCAGTCACCGCTGCCATAGTCCTGGCATCGGCAAGTCCCCTCTCTCCGGTACACGCATTCGCGTTTCCTGCATTAACAATAACTGCCCTGATCTGCCCTGATGATACATTTTCACGAGAGACAGTGACCGGAGCGGCCGCCATGGAGCTGGCGGTAAACAAGGCGGCGGCGGGAACGGGACGTCCTGCATCGATAAGCGCTATATCCAGTTTTCCGCCCTTTTTTAATCCGGCTGCAATCCCTGAAGCCAAAAACCCCTTTGGCGCAAGAATCCCACCAGTAATGGCGTCGATCGAGTATGCCTTCACCACAACGTCTCCTATATCACAGGGGCCAGCATTTTTAGCCCTGTTGTCTCTTCAATTCCAAGCGCGATGTTCGCGCACTGCACAGCCTGCCCTGAGGTTCCCTTGATTAGATTGTCTATCGCACAGGTGACTATGATTACTCCGGAGGGATCGCAAGTAACTCCTATGTGAGCTCGATTCGTTCCGCTCACCTCACCAGTCGACGGCATCTGTCCAGGCTCGCAAATCGTAATGAAAGGCTCTTCCCGATAGCGATCCTCATACATAACAAATACTTCCTCCGTGGTCATGGGCTCGGAAAGCTCCATGTAAACGGTTGAGAGAAGCCCTCGGGTCATAGGGATTAGATGTGGAGTAAATGCTACCTGCATCTTTCTTTGCGCGAGCATGGAGAGCTGCTGCTCCATTTCCGGAATATGCCTGTGCGATCCAACCTTGTAAGCAGCAACTGTTTCATTGATAGCAGGAAAGTGAGTCATAGCCGTAGCCTCTTTACCTGCACCCGACACACCCGACTTTGCATCGACGATTATCCTGTTTCCGGAAACTATGCCTGCTTGCAAGGCTGGTGCTGCGGCCAGTGCAGTTGCCGTTGGGTAACAGCCAGGGCAAGCAATCAGTTGTGCGCCGGGCAAACTGGATCGATCGACCTCGGGCAATCCATAAACAGCATGGCTCAACAACTCCGGACTACTATGAGCGGTCCCGTACCAGCGTTCATAACTATTGGGGTCTTTCAGCCGGTAGTCTGCGGAGGCATCGATGATTACAGCGCCAGCTTTATATAATTCCGGAACGATACCCATCGATACGCTATGAGGAACAGCCAGAAACACCACCTGAGCACGCCTCGCAAGAAGCGAAATTTCCGGCGCCTCGTAGCGCAGATCAGTCAAGGTGGTGAGTTTTGGATAGACTTCCGAGACGAGCCTGCCAGCTTCGGCGTGAGAAGTCACCATCACGAGGCGAAAGTCAGGATGACCCGCCAATATACGAGTCAACTCGATTCCAGCATAACCAGATGCGCCAACGATTGCGACATCCATCATTAGTGCGCTCCTTGCCCACACAAAAGCGATACCGTGAAGTGAGCTTCAGATACTACACACCGGGCAACATCATTGTCAATAATTTTGTTTATTTGTGCAAAATATTACAGTTATAAGTAATATTTTATCAATTATATACATATATCCGAAAACTCAGGCTCCCCGCAGTTTAGCGCCAACAGCCTTTTCGACCTTTCGAAGCATCCTGTCGTGAACAGGCCTTACCTCCTCTTCAGTCAGTGTTCTGTCTGCAGATCGATACGACAATGAGAACGCAAGGCTTTTATATCCTGGCTGCACGTTGTATCCCGAAAACACATCGAACAAACGCACTGATTCGAGAAGTGAGCCCGCAGAAGACGCGATCGCCTGCCGAATACTCTCGGCGCTCTGGGTTACAGGAACCACCAATGCGACATCGATCTCTATAGCTGGAAATTTGGGTATACCTTTGTATCTTTTCACAGAACGAGCCTGTTTGATGAGTGCCGCAAGCGAGAGCTCAAAAGCCACAACTGGGCCATTGCACTCAAAAGTGGCAAGAACCTTGGGGTGCACCTCACCAAGCCAGCCGACGACATCGCTGCCGACAACTACCTCCGCCGAGCGACCTGGCTGCAGCCAGGCGATCTGTGCCGCACGGAAGCTCACTGATTCGGTTCCCATATCCATTGTCAGTGTCTCGATCACACCCTTGGCGTCGAAAAAACCGAGCGCCGCGCCGCCCGACGGTAGATCACAGCCAGTTTGGGCCTTGCTGGTGCCACCTGTAATCTTCTGATCATGCCAAGCCGGCGGTTGCCACTGACCAGCCAAAACCGCTCCAACAACCTCTCGCTCCTTAGGTAGCTGGCGGCCCTCGGCAGAGATAAAGATATTTGCTATCTCATAAAGCTGAACTCCTGTGACTCCTCGTCTTTGATTGTATGAAACTGACCGAAGCAAGCCTGGCAGCAACAATCTGCGCAATACCGCCTGTTCCTCAGACATTGGATTGAGCAGCCTGACCGGCACTTCGCCGGGGGGAAGCTCAAACCGCACGCTCTCCAAGTCCCGAGGATCACAAAAAACGTAAGTCATGGTCTCATTTAGCCCCGAGGCTCTAAGTGTAGCCCCAGCCCGCTCTCGCCATTCCTGGAACGGAGTCAAGCGGCCCAATCGGCCGCGCCCTTTCGGAAGTGTCGGAGATACTCGCTCCATACCCCAGAGCCTCAAAATCTCCTCGACAAGATCGATCTCCCGTGAAAGATCGGGTCGAAACGAAGGTATCTGTGCGTGTAAAACGCCGGGACCGATTTCGACTGTCAGCCCAAGCTTCTCAAGAATCTGCGCCGCCTCCGTCAGAGATATACCTGCGCCAGTTATCCGGTGTAGTTGTCCCTCCCGAAGATCGATACGCCGCGCAGGGCTCACCTTTGGGTGGGCGTCGGACAACCCAAGATGTATTTCTCCGCCACAAACTTCGGCCATCAACTGGGCTGCTCGACTCAGGACAGCAAGACAGGCCGAAGAGTCCACTCCTCGTTCGAAGCGCGTCGATGCCTCCGAGAGCAAATTTAGGGTACGCGACGTTTTTGAAATCGACACAGGATCGAAGGCCGCCGACTCAAGCAGGACATCTACAGTAGTCCCTGAAACCTCAGTCGCTTCGCCCCCCATGACGCCCGCCAGCGCAATCGGGCCAGCGGGATCACATATGACCAGCATATCATCTGTCAGTTTTCTTTCGACTCCATCAAGCGTCTTCAGGCGCTCTCCATTCTCAGCTCGGCGCACAATAATCCGCGGACGCCCATCTGGCCGAGAGAGCTTTTTCAGGTCGAAAGCGTGCAGGGGTTGGCCCATCTCAAACATCACATAGTTAGTGATATCGACAACATTGTTTATCGGGCGCACACCCACTGCAGTCAATCGCTGTTCGAGCCACTCAGGAGAGGGGCCAACTTTGACACCACGAACCAAGGCCGCACAGTACCTCGGGCATAAATCGGAATCAACGATCTCGATATGCACCGGCTCGCTCTCCCCCAAAGCACTCTCGGATTGAGCGCTGGCTGGGGCTTGAAACGGTAAGTCCAGGGCCGCAGCGACCTCTCTGGCCACTCCGATAACAGACAGGCAGTCGGGCCGATTCGGAGTTATCTCAAGCTCAAGAACAAAATCGGATTGCGCATAGTGATCACTAAATGCGGTGCCAACCGGGGCATCAGGCGGCAAAATAAGAATTCCATCCTGATCCTGCCCAATTCCAAGCTCGGACGCCGAGCAGTTCATGCCCGAGCTTTCTATCCCGCGTATCTTCGCCTTTTTGATGGTCTGACCGTTTGGAAGAACCACTCCGGGCACAGCAACAGGTACACGATCGCCCACAGAGAAGTTTTGAGCCCCACAAACAATCTGTAGCCCTGCTTCTCCCCCAACGTCCACCATTGTCACCCACAGCTTATCGGCGTCAGGGTGGCGTTCCTTCGCGGTGATAAGCCCAACCACAACCCCTTCGAGGTCGGCACCTATCTTGTGAAGGGCAGCAACCGCAGTTCCTGTGTTTTCCAGGACATCAACCAGTCGCTCGACGGGCACTTTCACCTCGACGAACTCGGATAGCCATTTCATTGGAACACGCAT
Source organism: Actinomycetota bacterium (assembly GCA_018334075.1). Lineage (NCBI taxonomy): Bacteria > Bacillati > Actinomycetota > Actinomycetota bacterium. The sequence continues at coordinate 45,126 of JAGXSC010000078.1, read as the reverse complement.
GAGGGCCTACTCGTTTCTACTTTATGGTGAACAACGGCATTTGTGCGAATAGCTCATCTCTCAAAACTGGGTCAAAAATCTCATGTCTCCCTCGACAAGCATGCGCAAATCGGGCAAGTCGTACTTGAGCGCAGCTATCCTCTCAACGCCCATGCCGAAGGCAAACCCCGTGAACTGCTCAGGATCGATCCCGACATATCCGAACACATTCGGATCCACCATTCCACATCCGAGGATCTCAAGCCAACCCGTATTCCCGCAAAAGCGGCAGCCAGATCCGTTGCATATCCCGCACGATACGTCTACCTCAGCCGAGGGTTCGGTGAAAGGAAAAAAATGTGGGCGGAAGCGAGTTTTGCGATCCGCGCCGAACATCTCGTGACAGAAGTAATCCAGGGTGCCCTTCAGATCAGCGAAGGTGATGTCCTCGTCGACCACAAGCCCTTCGACCTGCGTAAACTGTGGTAGATGGCTCGGATCGGGTATGTCGCGCCGAAAAACTTTCCCCGGTGCGAGCACGTAGATCGGTGGCTTCTGTGTCTCCATCACGCGAACCTGAACAGGACTGGTGTGGGTGCGCAAAAGCACATCCGCCTCTCCCGTTTCCGCCGCCCGCCCCTGCCCCGAAAGATCTTCCACATAAAAGGTATCGCTTGAGGAACGGGCTGGATGCGCTTCAGGGGTGTTCAAGGCCGTGAAGTTGTAGTAGCCCAATTCAACCTGAGGTCCTTCGGCGACCTTGTAGCCAAGACCAATAAATATTGTGACTATCTCACGAGTAATACGCTCAATTAGATGCTGGTGACCCAAAGACCGCCTGCGGCCGGGCAAGGTCACATCCAAAGCACCCGAAAGTATCTCTCTCTCAAAAGCAAGCTCTTCCAGCGCGGCCTTGCGGTTCTCAATCGCGCCTTGCACCTCTGTGCGAACCTGATTTGAGACGCTTCCAATCACGGATCGATCTGAAGCCGGCAGTGTCCCTAATGTGCGGAGGATCTGTGTCAGACGGCTTTTCTTGCCGAGGTATCTGACCCGAAGCTCTTCAAGCGTCGCCAGATCTTCAGATGCAGCCGAAGCCGAAATCGCCTCGGCGCGAATCTGATTCAGTTCATCGATGATTTCCATGCTACTCCTGACTGATTATCTGGTCATACATTATAAACAACAGCCGACTTTCGCCCTTGGCCATAAATATCAGCCATAGAAGCGGGCAAAAGTCGGCTATCCCTCCAAACCAGGTAGTTTGCTACACATGTGCAGTCATTAAGTGCTTACTCAAGATGGTTCAGGAGTGTAGCACCCATCGTTGCCTGCTTCCACTCTGTCAAGGCCGCCCCGGTAGGTATGACAATCACTACCGGCCCAATGACGTCCTCCGGCAGGACCGGCTCAAAGTCCGGAAACTCATTTGCGTCACCTTGAGTCACGAATGCCCCTGCTCTAGTTACCCTCAGTACCCGATGCACTGTCGGTCGACTTTGGGGTTTACCATAAAAGATGATATCCCCTTTTTGGGCCGTTAGCCCCCTTACAACGATACATATATCCCCCTTGCTCAAAGCAGGTTCCATGGAAGCGCCTGTCACAAACACAATCCTGAGCATCAGCAAGCACAATCCGATTAATATGCCGCCGAGTAAGGGCACCAGATACTGCCTCCATCTCAATAAATATCTTGCTCTCACTGGATATCTTGCTCGGCATTGATGTGGAGTGTGAGATTGACGTGATCACCCATCATCGAATCAGGTGCATCGGCAGGCAGTGTCATATCAAACACAAGATTCGCCGAGTCGCCGGCGGCAATCTTGACCGGAGTGGTTCGCAAGGCGCTTAGTTTGCCCTCATAGATCACCCGGGTGCCATCGGAGACCCTTACGAGCAGCGCATCATAAAACGCTGTGATGCCTGATCTCCTGGCACCCGTCACCACAACATTAGACGGCAAGGTTCCAGTGTTGCGAACCGTGAACTGCCGCGAAACAAGTGCTCCAGGCGCAATATTTTCAGCGGAGACCGCCGATGATGCCGGTACACTCGCAACGCTCACACTTCCGGCTCGGATCACGTTTTCTGGAACCGAAATTTGAGCGTTGAAGTAAGCGCTGGCAAATCCCACACAAACAACGAGCGCTGCACCCGAAAGACAAACCCATAACTTCTTCATATACATACCTCCTGGCAATTTTCCCGGCAGAGGGAACCGGTATCCGATAAAGTGCGCGGCCACGCAGTACCGGACATTACTGGAGGCGCATAACCGATTCCTTGCCAATCCCTAAACGGTGGCAATTTTGGAGCCGAAGCGCATGCTCCGAAAACAACAAGGGCCCTGCGTTGCCGCAAGGCCCAAGTAGGTATTTGATCTTGAAAAACTCTCAGGCGACGAGATGCTCCTTCGCAAGATCAACCAACTTAGCAAAAGAGGCAGGATCATTGATTGCCATATCCGACAATATCTTGCGATCCAGCTCCACTTCGGCCTTCTTCAGACCGTTCATAAACTGCGAGTACGACAACCCGCTCAGACGGGCTCCAGCATTGATTCGGGCAATCCACAACTTGCGGATCTCCCTCTTTTTGTTCCTCCGGTCACGGTAGGCATACTGAAGTGAGTGCTGAACCTGCTCTTTTGCCGCTTTATAACTACGGCTTTTTGCGCCGTAATAACCCTTGGCTTGAGACAGTACAGTGCGTCGCTTCTTTCTTGCGCCTACACTACGTTTTACTCTGGGCATGACAGATCACTCTCCTGTAACTACAGATACACGGCCACCTTAACCGATGCCGAGCTGCTTACGAATCACTCTCTCGTCGGACTTGTGTACATAAGAAGATGCCGCAAATGCACGCTTGCGCTTCGGGCTTTTCTTCTCAAGGATATGGCTCTTGAAGGCATTGGCTCGCTTTATCTTGCGACCGGAACCGGTCGGCTTGAACCTTTTCGCTGTACTCTTGTGAGTTCTCATCTTTGGCATGGCGTACTCCTAATCTTCACTCTGAGCCGCGTCTAATTGCACAACCTCAACGTCAGGCTTCTTGGGCAGCTCTTTCTTTGTGGGGGTGATCAACATAAACATGTTTCTACCCTCAAGCTTTGGTTGCGAATCTATCACAGCTATCTCAGAAAGTTCCTCGGCAAGGCGCTCCAAAATCGCGAGTCCACGCTCGGCATGAACCATCTCACGTCCACGAAACATGATTGTTACCTTGACCTTGGCTCCCGCTGTTAAGAATCGCACTATGTGCTTTTTCTTGGTCTCGTAATCATGCTTGTCGATCTTTGGCCGGAACTTGATCTCTTTGATCTCGATCTTGGTCTGATGCTTCCGGGCTTTCTTGGCCTTCATATCCTGCTCGTACTTGTACTTGCCGTAATCCATAATCCGGCACACCGGCGGATCGCCCTCCGGGGCGACTTCCACTAGATCCAGATTTTGGTCGTCGGCTATCCTTTGAGCATCAGCAAGCGCGAAAATCCCAAGCTGCGAACCATCAACGCCAATCAGCCGCACGCGCGGCACACGAATCTTCTCGTTGATCCTCGGATCGATAGTGCTAATCGGCCTTCACCTCCGCCTTTCAATACATTTAGAACCGTACCGCAAACTCCTCTACAAGAAAAAAGTCCTGCGACTCAAGGTCGACAGGACATTCAGCGAAAGGCCATTGCATCTAACACAACGGTCTCGCTGCTTCGTATCGACCAGACAGCTGCCAATACAGGCGCCGCAAGGTGGGGTCCCCTCACTGCTGAACAGGTTCCCTCTTGAAGAAGAGCATATGCGATTGAGTTGGCAGTATAGCGCTAGCATGTCATCATGTCCAATACTTCGAATTGCCTCATAGGAAATCTCGTCCAGCCGATTCGTTAGGGAGTGGTTACAAGATGGCGAAATACGGATTTCTGGGCTTAGGCATCATGGGAAGCGCGATGGCTGCGAATCTGGTTCGCGACGGCCACGACGTCACGGTGTGGAACCGCACCGCGGACAAAATCGCTCCGCTGCTAAATATCGGCGCGAAGGGTGGCGCAAACCCGGCCGAGGTGGTAGCTGCCTCGCAGATAACCTTCGCAATGGTCTCCGACCCCACAGCCTCGCGGGGGCTGTGCTTCGGGAATAACGGAGTACTGACCGCCGTCGGACCCTGTCACGACTACGTGGAGATGTCTACCATCGACGACGCCACAGCTATCGAGATATCGCAAGCGGTCACCTCTCGCGGCGGTCGCTTCCTGGAAGCGCCGGTCTCGGGAACGAAAAAGCCGGCGGAAGACGGGCAGCTTATCATCATGGCGGCAGGCCAGCGTGATCTTTTCGACGATGCCGAGCCGGCATTCAGCGCGATGGGCAAGATGGCGGTCTACCTTGGGGATGTTGGCGAGGGCGCCAAGATGAAGCTCGTGATCAACGCGATCATGGCCGGCGCCATGACGGCTCTTGCCGAGGGTGTGGCACTTGCCGAGAAAAGCGGCCTCGAGCTCCCCGTTTTACTGGACCTGCTCGACGCCGGGGTGGTTTCAAGCCCACTACTGCGCGCCAAAGGGCCCCAGCTCATATCGCGGGAGTACCCGGCGAGCTTCCCGCTCAAGCACATGCAAAAAGACTTGCGGCTGGCACTTGCTCTTGCCGACAGGGTCGACCAGCCGCTTGCCGTGACTGCGGCGATCAATCAGGCGTTCATCAAGGCCCGGATAGATGGGCATGGCGATGAGGATTTCTCGGCGGTACTTGAGGCGATAAGAGACAAATCCTGACTTCGGTCAGAAAAGCCACCCAGCGGCGCGCTTGAAAAGCTCCTGGATAGCCACGCCTCCGCCGAGTGCCAATGCCGCAAAGTAGATCACTGTGGCCAGGTTGAGCAGATGCCCTCCCAATACGCAAAATCCATCTTTTTGCAGCAACCCAATCGAAAACGCCAGCAGTGCGAGCGCCGGCAGCGTATTTGTGAAAGGAACCAGCCCCAGCGGAACCATCAGCATCAAGGTCCCGGCGATCATCGCCAGATTGTTCACCAATCCCGCAGGCTTTCCTAGCACCAAAACGGGAAGGCGGCGCGGCTTGCTGATCTTTTCAAGCCGGTGGAGCCACTTCGCGCCCTGCCTTAGCGCCAGTGAGAGCTTTTCCGAGGAGATCGTACGGCTGGCAACCCGCTGTGGCAACCACAGACTGCGGCCGAGAATTCGGCTGACAGATATCAGTAGTATCCCGGTGCCAAACACCGTGCTGACACCTGGAATCGACACCGGCACCAAAAACACCACTACCAACAGTGCCACCAGTATCAGCAGGCTTCCCTCGCCAAGCATGTCCCGAATCTCGGCAAGCGTAACCTGCCCGTCGGGAAGTTGCACTATCACAAAATCGAGCGTCTCGCCAAGTGACTCGGTGCTGTGATCGTCGTGCCCAGCAGGATCACCGTGGTCTTCGCCGCCGTCATTTTCCTTCGCCGCAGGATCATTTTGCATCTATATCTCCAGTAAATCAGATGTAATACATGGATATGCGCCGAGCTTCGAGCTCCCGCTCTCTTGCCAGCAGGTCCTCGACTGTTTTCGACGCCAGATACTCTTCCACCACCACTGCCATGTGCTGCCACATCTCGGCCACCGCCGATTCCGCTTGCTTTGGCACGTCGATCACAGCGCCTTGCACTGCGCGCACCAAATCGAGCATGTATATCTCGCGAGGCGCACGCGCCAATGCTACTCCGCCGGCCGGGCCGCGTCGGCTATCGACTATGCCGGCTTTGACCAGCGCCGAGAGTTGCTGCTCTACAAAACGCCGAGGCAACAACAGGCGATCGGCGAGCTCACCTGCCGCGACATACTTCCCTGGCGGCTGCGCGGCAAGCAACACAACCGCGCGAAGCGCATAGTCGAGCCGCTGTGAGACACGCATCACTTATCCGAGCTCCTCCCACAGCTTTGTGGTGAGATAGCGCTCGCCCGTCGAAGGCGCGACGGTGACGACAACGGTGCCTGCCAACTCCGGTCGCGAAGCGACTTGCAGCGCCGCAGCGACGTTCGCTCCGCTTGAGATGCCAACAAGGAGTCCTTCCTCGGCGGCAAGACGACGAGCTGTCTCGATAGCGAGCTGCGCGTCGATGGTGATCACCTCGTCGAGAACGGCCATATCCAGTATCGAGGGTATGAAGTTCGCGCCTATGCCCTGAATCAGATGCGGCGCTGGAGTAAGCTCAGCTCCGGCCCTGCTCTGGGTGATTATGGGAGATTCTGCGGGCTCGACCGCTATGGCAAGCGCTCCGGGGCGCTTCTCCTTCAGGTAGCGTCCGCCGCCTGAGATCGTTCCGCCGGTTCCCACACCTGCGACAAACGCGCCAAGCTTTTCTTGGCCGACGGCATCGTCAATCTCGGGACCTGTGGTCGCGTAGTGAACGGCAGGGTTCGCTGGGTTATCGAACTGGCCCGCGAGCCAGGCGCCGGGTGTTTCGTCAGCGATCCTCCGCGCCTCCTCGACAGCGCCCTTCATGCCCTTTTCCTTGGGAGTGAGAACCAGCGTTGCACCGAAAGCCTTCAGAAGCTGCCGCCGCTCAAGCGACATGGACTCCGGCATGGTAAGTATTACCCGGTAGCCTTTCGCCGCTCCGACCATGGCCAGCGCGATTCCCGTATTTCCGCTTGTGGGCTCTACGATAACGGAGCTGCCGGGTGTGATCAGGCCGCGATTCTCCGCATCGAAGATCATCGCCATGCCGATGCGGTCCTTGACCGAGCCGCCAGGGTTTCGGGACTCCATTTTCACGAGAACTCTCGCCGGCAATCCTTCGGCGAGTCGAGAGAGCGGTACCACGGGTGTGTTTCCGATTGTGTCGATAACGTTGTCGAAGTAGTGCGCGAAGTGTCCCATTTTCTTCTGACCTTTCACCCGAAATTCAAGCCGGACGAATACCTTTACTACTTTATGGCTTCAGGCAAAACCAGTGCCATAAAGTCGCTGACACTCATCGCCCCAATGTCGCCCTCGCCGTGCTTTCTGACCGAAACGCCGCCAGTTTCGATCTCTTTATCCCCGATTACCAGCGTATAAGGCACCTTCTTCTGTTGGGCCTTGGCGATACGAATGCGCATCGGCTCATTGTCGCTGTAACTCTCGACACGCAACTTCGCTCCTTGAAGGTTCTGGCGCAGCGACTCGCAATACTCCAGATGCCTATCGGCTATCGGCACGATCGCTATCTGAACCGGCGCAAGCCACAGCGGAAACGCGCCCGCATAATGCTCAATCAATATGCCGAGGAACCGCTCCATGCTGCCGAGGATCGTCCTGTGCAAAGTAAACGGCCGCGCCTGGGTGTTCTCGGCGGTTCTGTAAGTGATGTCGAAACGCTCTGGCAAATTGAAGTCCGCCTGGATGGTGGCCGTCTGCCACGTGCGTCCGATCGCGTCACGCAGCTTTATGTCGATCTTGGGCCCGTAAAAGGCGCCGTCACCTTCGTTGATCTCGTAATCGAGCCCCCGTTCGACAAGCGCCCCCGTTAGTCCTTCCGTGGCCACCTGCCACATCTCGTCTGTGCCCATCGATTTTTCAGGGCGAGTCGAAACCTCTGCCGTGTACTCGAAACCGAACGTTCCGTTGACGTAATCGACCAGGTCAAGCATGCGAATGACCTCATCGTGAACCTGCTCGGGGGTGCAAAAGATGTGTGCGTCATCCTGCGTGAATCCGCGTGCGCGCATGAGGCCGTGCATGACTCCCGACAGTTCGTGGCGATAGACGGTCCCGAACTCAAAGAGCCGCATCGGCAGATCCCTGTAGGAGCGGACATCGTTGCCAAAGACCATAATGTGACCCGGACAGTTCATTGGCTTGATGCCATAGTCGTTGACTCTTCCTTCGCCCTCATCGACCTGGAAGAAGTACATGTGCTCCCGATAGTTGTCCCAGTGTCCGGATGTTTTCCAGACATCAGCCTTGTACACGTGAGGAGTGATGACCTCTTCGTAGCCCCTTCGGTAGAGCTCTTCGCGAAGCCACTGCTGAATGGTTCGCAGCATCCAGGCGCCCTTGGGATGGTAGATGGGAAGTCCGGCTCCGGCCTCATCGTGCAGGGAGAACAGGTCCAGCTCGCGACCGAGCTTCCTGTGGTCCCGGCGTTCGGCCTCTTCAAGGCGCGTCAGATAATCTTGCAGCTCCTTGGGGGTGAACCACGCGGTGCCGTAGATTCGCTGCAGCATCGGGCGAGAGGAATCGCCGCGCCAGTACGCTCCGGCAAGCTTCATCAGCTTGAAAGCGCCGATTCGGCCGGTGTGAGGAATGTGAGGGCCTCGGCAAAGATCGGTGAACACGCCCTGTCCATAGATCGAGATAACCTCGTCTTCGGGTAGCTCCTCGATCAGCTCAAGCTTGTATGGCTCGGCGGCGAATATCTTTAAGGCCTCCGAGGAATTGACTTCCCGGCGCATGAAAGTCCTTTTATCGGCGATGATTTGCGTCATCCGCTCCTCAATCGCGATCAGATCCTCCGGCGTAAGAGAGCGGTCGAGTGCGATATCATAGTAAAAACCCTCCTCGATCGCGGGACCGATGCCGAAGGTAGCCTGCGGAAAGAGCTCCTTTACCGCCTCGGCCATCACATGCGCGGCCGAATGGCGCAGAATCTCAAGAGCCGCCGGGCTTTTCTCGGTGATAATCTCGACGGAGTCACCATCGGCGAGCGGATGACTCATGTCGACGAATGCGTCGTTGACCTTCGCTGCTAAAGCGGAATCGCCGAGCCGCGAACCGATCGCGTACGCCAGATCGGAGACACTCGAGCCTTCGGGCACGAGCTTTTCGCTGTTGTCTGGAAGCCTTACAGAAATATCCGGCATCTTTGGAGGACCTCTACTGTTTGATCTTGCAGTATGGACATACGCCCCAACCTGGCTTTAGGGGCTTCTTGCATTCGGTGCAAGAGTTGCGCAGTTTTTTCATGCAATAAGGACAGATGAGGAAATCTTTTTCAACCGGCTTGTAGCATGCCGGGCAGGTCTCAAGATCCCTTTGGAGCATGATTTCCTTAGCGCGAATCTCCAGATCCCGCTCCCGGGCGTCCGCAGCAAGCTCCGGTGGGCGCACTACCTGATAGATAGCCCAGCCCGCAAGCCCAAAGATTAGGACCGCCACGCCCCAAAACCAGCTCATGGCCCCGCGACGTGAGGCATCGCGTATCGTCCAGAACGTCAGGGCAAAGTGAAAGACAATGTAGAACAGAATCAACAGGTTCCTGACGAGTATAACCGCCGGGTTAGCCAATAAACCTCCGAAAATGTCGCCCATGACCTCCCTTTCTTTTTGACGATCGAAATGACAACCAAAAAACCACCGCAGAAGTGCGGAATCTCGCTACGCTCATGGTAACGGTTACGGACGCTGCCGTGAATGGCTCCAGAGCAACCCTTCAGCAACGGTGCGCAACGACCCCGTAACCACTATATCGCGCTTGCCCTCGGCATGCATCAAATCCAACGCCGAGGCGACGCTATCGGCGATCCGGGGCTCCATGCCGGTCAGGCGATGCACTGTCCCAGCAAGCATCTCCGCGGCAAGCGCTCTGGGCGAATCCGGCGCGACGCACGCAAAGCCGCAGGCGACACCGGCCAAAGCTGAGACAATGCCCTCGGCGTCCTTATCGGCCAATACGCCCAGGACAACGACAGGTCGATTCTCCGGATCCGGCCAGGCGTCGCGCATGGAATCTGCCAGCACAACCGCCGCCTGGGGATTATGCGCACCGTCGATGATCACATGCGGGTCTTTCGCCACACACTGGAAGCGGCCAGGAACGCTTGCCGTACCCAGGGCGGACGCTACCGCCAGCGGATCAAGCGCTCGCTGCCGAAGAACTTCGGCGGCCGTGATCGCTGTCGCGACATTGGCGGCCTGATACGCCGGCGCAAGGATCGTAATCTCGCCGTAAGACGCCATCACGCCCTCGACCTTCACTGTAGTGCGACCCGTCGGCGAATCAGGACGTTTTGTTATCGCGAAACGTGCCGTCGAGCTTTCCGGGCACGGAGTGGTGGTGCCGGTGGGCCGAACCGCGACACAATCACCGCCCATTATCCTGGCGCGCTCTACAAAGATTTCCTCAAGGCCCCTTGTCCCGGGCCCTAGAACCGTTCGCGAGCGATCTTTGATGATGTGGGATTTGTCTGTAGCGATCGCCTCTAAGGTAGGCCCGAGAAACTCCATATGATCAAGACCGACCCCGGTAATGACCGAGACATCGGGAACCACCACGCTCGTAGCGTCCCACTTTCCGCCCATCCCAGCCTCGAGCACGGCGATACCCACGCCCTTTTCGCGGTAGAGCCAGAGTGCTGCTGCTGTCAACAGCTCGAACTCGGTTGGCTGTACGCCAGCCGTTTTAGCAGCGCCCGCCGCCGCCTCGATTCCGGCCGCGAACTCCTCCTCGGAAACTGCGCGGCCGTCGATCTCGATTCGCTCTGTATACGACAGCAGCTCAGGGCTGGTGTACAAGCCGACGGATTCCTGCCCCCCGGCCGAGAGTAGCGCGGCGATCATCCGAGATGTCGAGGACTTGCCGTTTGTGCCGGTGACCTGCACACACGTGTAGGCTTTCTGTGGCTCGCCAAGCGCGCGGGTCATCGCGGTGATCGTGTCTAGGGAGGGATGAATGCCAAATTTGACGGCACTGTCGATAGCGGCTATGGCGTGCCGGTAGGTAAATGCCATGCGAAATCGCTTCCTTCGCTTTCAGGAGATCTCGGTCAGCTGTGCCGAGAATGCGGCGATCGCGTCTTTTAGCTCGGTCGCCTTCGAGCGATCCTTCTCGATTATCTCAGGCGCCGCTTTGGCCAGGAAGCCCTCGTTTGAGAGCTTGCGCTCGATCTTTTCCAGCTCGTCCGTAGCCTTCTCCAGCTGCTTGCTGACCCTTTCGCGCTCCGCCTCGAAGTCAACCAACCCTTCAAGCGGGACAAAAAGCTCGGCTGTCGCCACAACCGCTGAGGCCGAGTGCGGCGGTCTTTCGGCGGACTCGTCGATGGTGACAGCGCCAAGCGTCGCAAGCGCAACGATACCGTCGAGCGCGGGCTTGAGCATCAGGGCATCCTCAGCGGAGGCCTTGATGATGAGATCGAGATGATCACGAGGGGGAATCGCATACCGCGCCCGAATGTTTCGAATCGCCGATACTACCTCGCGCAGGAGAAAGACCGCCCGCTCCGCGCCCGTATCGTGAAAGCCGCTAAGCGAGCCCGTATCCGGCCAAGCAGCGATCATCAGCGACTCGGCGCGCGCGGACTCCTCCAGGGGAAGCCGGCGCCATATCTCCTCGGTGATAAAGGGCATCATCGGGTGCAAAAGACGCAAGGCGCTGTCGAGCACGAAGACGAGATTGCGCTGGGTGGTCAGGCGCGCCTCACGCGCGGCCTCATCCGCATCTTCGGCGGTGCCGGCGAGAAGGCGCGACTTGGAAAGCTCGATGTACCAGTCACAAAACTCGCTCCAGACAAAGTCGTAAAGCGAGCGCGCGGCATCACCGAAGCGATAGCTCGCGATACTATCGTCCACTTCCGATGCAACCGTGGCCAAACGCGAGAGTATCCAGGCATCCGCGAACGTATCGGCGCAAGGCTTGCCCGGGAGGTAAGAGTCATCGATGTTCATAAGCACGAAGCGGCTCGCGTTCCATATCTTGTTCGCGAAATTGCGCGAGGAGGCGAGCTTCTCCTCGGCGAATCGGATGTCCTGGTTGCCGCTGACCTGAAGCATCAGCCCGAAACGCATGCCATCGGCTCCGTAATGAGCCATGAGATCGAGAGGATCGATACCGGTGCCGAGCGATTTGCTCATGCGCTTGCCTTCAGGGTTGAAGACCGTGGGATGGATGATAACATCGCTGAAGGGCACTTTGCCGTCGACACAGTACATCCCGCTCATAATCATGCGCGCCACCCACAGGAACAGGATATCGCGTGCTGTGGAGAGAACCGATGTCGGGTAGAAGTAGTCAAGCTCGGGCGTCTTGTCCGGCCAGCCGAATGTCGCAAATGGCCAAAGCTGGGAGGAGAACCACGTGTCCAAAACGTCCTCGTCCTGACTGACCGGGCCGGCGCAATCCGGGCACTCAACAAGGTCTTCGACGGAGGCATGTGCCTTTGCGCACGAATCGCAGTAAAACACCGGGATGCGATGCCCCCACCACAGCTGGCGCGAGATGCACCAATCGCGGATGTTCTCCATCCAGTGGTAGTAAACACTCTCCCACCGCTTGGGGTGAAAGGTCACTCTGCCATCCCTGGCAGCCTCGATCGCCGGCGCCGCCAGCGGTTTCATGTCCACAAACCACTGATCTGACAGCCACGGCTCGATGACGGTGTGGCATCGGTAACAGTGGCCTGCCGAGTGAGAGTGATCTTCGATCTTTGCGACAAGCCCGGCCGCTTCCAGATCGGCGACGATCCTGGCGCGCGCCTCGTATCGGTCTAACCCGGCGTATTTTCCGCCCTCGGAAGAGATACTGGCATCGGCGTTCAATATGTTGACGGCAGCGCAGCCGTGTCGAAGCCCGATCTCGAAATCATTGGGATCGTGTGCGGGCGTGACTTTCACCGCGCCGCTTCCAAACGCCGGATCCACATGCTCATCGGCGACGATCGGGATCTCGCGCCCGATAAGCGGCAGCGTGACTGCAGCGCCGACAAGAGCGCGGTAACGCGGATCCTCGGGATGAACGGCTACACACGTATCGCCCAGCATGGTTTCCGGACGCGTTGTCGCGACCACGACATACTCGATACCATCGACCGGCGTCACCAATGGGTACTTCAGGTGCCAAAGACGACCTTCCATCTCCTCATGCTCGACTTCGATATCGGAAAGCGCGGTCGAACAACGGGGGCACCAATTGATGATTCGCTCGCCACGATAGATAAGACCAGCCTCGTACCAGTCGACAAAGACCTTTCTCACAGCCCTTTGATAGCCGGGATCCATCGTGAACCACTCATCGGAGTAATCACACGAGCAGCCCATCGCCTTGAGCTGCAAGATAATCGTCGAACCGTGCTCGCGCCGCCACTCCCAGCACGCTTCAATGAAAGCTTCCCTGCCGAGATCGTGCCGAGAAGCACCTTGGGCCGCCAGCTTCTGTTCGACCTTGTTTTGCGTGGCGATGCCGGCGTGATCGGTTCCGAGCACCCATCGCACTGAACGGCCGGCCATACGCATCCTGCGAACGACAACGTCTTGGATGGTGTTGTTCAGGGCATGCCCCATGTGCAGGGAGCCTGTGATGTTCGGCGGCGGAATGACAACCGCAAAAGACTCTACCTCTTCACGCACCGGCTGCTCGAAGTAGCGACCTTGCATCCATGAAGAGAATATCCTCGCCTCGACGCCGGCCGGGTCATAAGCTTTCGGCATCTCCTTCATGCAGACGCCTCGGCACTGCCCTTGCGCACAATTGCCGGCGGGTCCCCGGCGACGGTCTTCTCGGTAACCACAACCTGCTCGATGTCCTTTTCACACGGGAGCTCATACATCGTGTCGAGCAACAGCGACTCGAGTATGGAGCGAAGTCCGCGCGCGCCGGTCTTGCGCCCAAGGGCCTCTCGCGCGATCGCCAAAAGCGCATCGGGCGTAAAGATGAGCTCGACGCCTTCGAGCTCGAACAGTCGCTGATACTGTTTGACCTGGGCATTCTTTGGCTCGGTGAGAATGCGGACGAGATCGTGCTCGGACAGATCGTCTATGCTGGTCATCACCGGCATCCTGCCGACAAACTCAGGGATTAGCCCATAGCGCTGCAGGTCTTCTGGCAAAGCCTTGCCGAACAGCTCGCCCGTTGCATGCTTGCTAGCATCGGAGAGCTCGGCGCCAAAACCAACACCCTTCTTGCCGAGACGATCCGCCACGATCCGCTCCAGCCCGACGAAAGCGCCGCCGAGGATAAAAAGGATGTTGGTCGTATCGATTTTCAGCAATTCCTGCTGAGGATGCTTGCGGCCTCCGTGCGGAGGAACGGCCGCCTCAGTGCCTTCGAGTATCTTGAGCAACGCCTGCTGAACACCCTCGCCGGAGACATCACGCGTTATCGAGAGGTTCTCGGCCTTGCGAGCTATCTTGTCGATCTCGTCGATGTAGATGATGCCGACCTCGGCGCGTTTGATGTCAGAATCAGCGGCCGTGATCAGCTTGAGTAAGATGTTCTCGACGTCCTCGCCGACATACCCGGCTTCGGTAAGCGCGGTGGCGTCCGCAATCGCGAAGGGAACCTTGAGGATTCTGGCCAGAGTTTGCGCGAGCAGTGTTTTCCCGCATCCCGTGGGGCCCAACATCAGGATGTTGCTCTTCGCAAGCTCCACATCGGATTCGCTGGAGCCTGGAATCGCGCGGATTCGCTTGTAGTGATTGTATACAGCGACCGAAAGCACCTTCTTGGCCCGCTCCTGGCCTATCACATACTGGTTGAGCTCGGCGTATATCTCGGCGGGTCTGGGCAGCTCCTCGGCGAAGCTGTCGGCTGGCGGCTCTACGATTTCTTCCTCGACGATATCGCTGCAAAGCTCGATGCACTCGTCGCAGATATAGACTCCGGGACCAGCAATGAGCTTGCGGACCTGGCGCTGTGTCTTGTTGCAGAAGGAGCACTTCACCTGCTCCGAGTTTGCCGAGCGACTCATGACGACTCCGGCTCCTTGGCGCGGCTGACCACCACCGAGTCCACGATTCCGTAAGCCGCAGCCTCATCGGCGGTCATTATATTGTCGCGCTCGGTGTCCCTGTGGATCTTGTCCACTTCCTGACCCGTGTGCTTCCCGAGGATATTGTCGAGCGCATCACGCATTCTGAGCATCTCTCTGGCCTGAATCTCGATATCGGTCACCTGGCCTTTGGTGCCGCCCCACGGCTGATGAATGAGGATGCGGCTGTTTGGAAGCGCCGATCTCTTGCCCTTGGCGCCGGCGGCAAGCAATACAGCGGCCATCGATGCGCACTGTCCTATGCAGATCGTGGCGACATCGCAGCGGATGTACTGCATCGTGTCGTAGATCGCAAGGCCGGCTGTCACCGATCCGCCGGGAGAGTTGATATAAAGGCTGATGTCCTTTTCCGGGCTCTCGCTCTCAAGATGAATGAGCTGGGCGATGACAAGGTTGGCGATCACGTCGTCGATCTCATGGCCGAGAAAGACTACCCGCTCGTTGAGCAGCCGGGAGAATATGTCGAAGCTGCGCTCGCCTCGCGAGGTCTGCTCGACGACTATCGGAACCAGTGCGTTTGCGTCTGGAAGCATCAAATCACTCCTTGTCCTTTGTGTCCGCATCCGCGTTAGCGTCGGCGTCTGCGCCCTCGCCCGAGTCGTTATCGGCATCAAACTCCATAATTGCGACGTTTTTCGGGTCCATAAGCCACTCGACGGCCTTTTTGTGGATGATCTGCTCGCGAAGAACGTCGATCACCCCGCTTTCCTCCCATGAACGGCGCAGCTCAGCGGGATCGGAAGTGCCCGAGCTGGAAATGACCGCTATCTCCTCGTCGATATCCGCCTCAGTAACCTCCATGTCGAGTTGGCGAAAGAGTGCCTCAAGAGCCAGCTCCTCGGTCACGACCGTACGCGCCTGCTCGGCGGTTTGAGCTTCTATCACTTCCATGGTAGCCCCGGTAGCGCTCAGGTAATCAGGCACCGAGAGCCCTCTTGACTCGAGCCCGTTTAAGAAATCGCGCATCATCTGACCTTGCGTGGTCTTGATCATCGCATCGGGTACCTCACCGATGAGCCGCTCCGCCAGAGCCTGACGCACGCCGCGCTCAACGGCCCTGCCGCGCCCGACCTGTTTGGCGTTGTCCATCGTCTGGCGCAGTTCCGCATACATTCCCTCGACCGAATCATACCCGCCGACATTGGCGGCAAACTCATCGTTTACCTCGGGCAGCACCTTGGCCTTGATTTCCTTGACGTTGACCACAAACGAAACGGTTTTGCCGATAAACTCAGGGTTCCCCGAAGTTTCAGGCACCTCGAAGGCGACAGTCCTCTCCTCGCCGGGCATCGCTCCGATAAGGCCCTCATCGAACTGGGGAGGCATAAGTCCGCGACCCATCTCATAGAGGTAGCCGTCCACGGTGTTGCCTTCGTACTCCTCGCCGTCAACGGTGCCCACAAACGAGATCAGCGCGTAATCGTCAGCTGCGAGAGCACGCTCTTCGACCGGCTCGAGAGTCGCAAACTGCTCTCGGGCGTGCTCGATTTGCGCTTCTATTTCGGCGTCAGTTGTGATCGCCGCAGGAACTGTTGCCGAGAGGCCCTTGATGGAAGAGAGCGTCAACTCCGGGCGCACCTCCACCTCTGCCGTGAACTCGAAGTCCTTCCCGCGCTCGATCAAAGCCGGTTCGTCAACGGACGGACGTGCTATCGGCCTGAGCGACTCACTCTCCAGTGCCTTGTTGTACGCCGAGTTGAGTAGCTCGTCTTGTGCCTCGGCCAAAACGGTCTCTCGGCCGACATGGCTATCGATCATCGGCTTTGGCGCTCTTCCCGCGCGAAAGCCCGGTATCTTGACCTTTTTGGCGATGCTTTTGTAGGCCGCCTCGATGGCGGTATCCACATCGGTTGCCGGGACAGTGATGGTCAGCTTGACTGTGTGCGCATTGATGCGCTCAACGCTGGTGTTCAAAGGACCTCCTCGGTTTGTTTATTGATCCTAGCTCAAACGTTACGCAATTTTTCTGGTGCGGGCGAGAGGACTCGAACCTCCACGGGTTTTACCCACTGGAACCTAAATCCAGCGCGTCTGCCAATTCCGCCACGCCCGCGGAAAAACGAGTGGCATATGAGTATACGCGAAACAACCCAGAAACTTTACGTCACAGGCATAAAAAGTCAAGGACGCGCACGGTGTGAAGTTATAGCGCCCTCCGCTGCGGCCACAATTCTCTCGACGCTTATCCCCAGCTCATGCGCGACCGTCTGCCCGGGCGCGGATGCGCCGAACCTGTCGACGCCCACTGCGGGAGAGCCGCTATCCAGATATGTGCGCCATCCGAGCGTAACTCCCGCCTCGATGGTCACGACCGGCACTGAAGGCGGCACAACCGAATCGCGATACTCGTCGGGTTGCTCGGCGAATAGCTCGACGCATGGCAAGCTCACAACTCGCGAAGAGATATGTCGCTGCGCTAGGACCTCGTGTGCTTGGAGCGCCAAAAGGACCTCTGAGCCGGTCGCGATCAAGACAACTTCCGGCGTAACATCCGGATCACCCGCCAGAACATAGCCGCCGCTCGCGACACCTTCTTTGAGCCGCGTAAAACGCCCGGTATCCAAAACCGGCAGCTTTTGCCGTGTGAGCGCCAGGCACACCGGCCTGTCTCGCATCTGAATCGCGACACGCCAGGCGGCGGCGGTCTCGTTGGCATCGGCGGGCCTGATCACGATAAGGCCGGGTATCAGGCGCAGCGACGCAAGGTGCTCGACGGGCTGATGTGTCGGTCCATCCTCGCCAAGAGCCACGCTGTCGTGCGTGAAGACATGGATTACGCGCAGCTTTCCTAGTGCGGAAAGTCTGAGCGCGGGGCGCATGTAATCCGAAAAGACAAGAAATGTCGAGGCGAACGGAATCAGTCCGCCGTGGTACGCCATGCCGTTGAGTATGGCCCCCATCGCATGCTCGCGAACGCCGAAGTGCAGGTTTCGGCCTTCTCGATGAGTGGAGTCGAAGTCCATCGCATCTTTGATGACCGCCTTGGTGCTCGAAGCAAGGTCCGCCGAGCCGCCGATAAGCTCCGGTAGCACCTCGGCCAGGGCGTTCAGCGCCGCTCCCGAAGCGTCGCGAGTGGCCATCTCTTCCCCGCCGGCGCCCGGAAATGCGGGGAGCGAACTCTCCCACCCCGCCGGAAGCTCGCCTTCGTGCCTGCGCTCAAACTCGGCCGCCAGCTCTGGGTGCGGCGCTCGATAGCGCTCGAAAGCCTGCAGCCAGCGCTGCCTTTCAGCGGCGCCGCGCTCGGCGGTTCCTCGGCAGTGCTCGCGAACCTCCACCGGCACGTGGAAAGCGGGCTGGGCCGGCCAGCCCATCGCGCTCTTGGTGCGCAAAACCTCGTCTTCGCCGAGCGGCTCGCCATGCGCCGAAGCGGTGTTTTGCTTGCCGGGACTACCGTACCCGATCGTTGTGCGCACGCAGATCAGCGAGGGAGCGTTCGTCTGTGATCTCGCGGCTTCGACCGCCGAGAAAATCGCACCTGTGTCATTGCCGTCGTCTACCCGCTGAACATGCCATCCGCATGCAGAGAAGCGGGCGGGGACGTCCTCGGTAAAGGCGAGCTCCGTGGAGCCATCGATCGTGATGCGGTTGTCGTCGTACAAGACGATCAGCTTGCCCAGGCGCAGATGCCCGGCGAGCGAAACGGCCTCGGCAGACACGCCCTCCATGAGGTCTCCATCGCTGCACAGGACGTAAGTGTGGTGATCGACAACGGTGTGATCGGGACGGTTGAAGCGCGCCGCGAGCGATTCTTCGGCTATCGCCATGCCGACAGCGTTGGCTATCCCCTGCCCCAGCGGACCGGTGGTCGCCTCCACGCCAGGGGTCAGCTCAAACTCAGGGTGACCGGGAGTACGGCTGCCCCACTGGCGAAACGCTCTCAGGTCTTCGAGTGACAGGTCGTAGCCGAAAAGATGCAAAAGCCCGTAGAGAAGTGCGCTGCCGTGACCCGCAGACAGAACGAAGCGATCGCGATTTGGCCAGGCTGGATCGGAAGAATCGAACCGCATGAACTTGTCGAAGAGCACGAAGGCGGCTGGTGCCGCGCCCATCGGCATGCCAGGGTGACCGGACCTTGCCCGCTCGACCATGTCTACTGCGAGAAATCGCAATGTGTCGATGCAAAGCCTATCCGTAGAAGTGCTCATCTTTGTGGCTCCTGTCGTCATGAGCAGGGGATTTAGAAATTTTTAAGATCGGCGTGCGTCAATATGTTATGGGAGAAGTAAATGAATCAACCCTGGTCGAGCCTGAATCTAATCTGTCCCCGATATTTTGCTCTCTAACGTAACGAAAGTCGAGTCAATAGCGTTATACCAAGCGACAACGTCTAATTCAGGGGGCGCCAACCATGGACAAAACAGCTTTTCGATGTTCACAAACGGTAGATGTAGCTGAAGCCGTCAATATCGCATTGCGGGAGATTCCGCATGGCGCGGTAATATCAGTGCTTCCGGACAAAGTGCCCGGACGCGCGGTCTGGTGTATCGCCGTGCGAGAAGAGCGCTACGTTGGCAAGAAGCTCTACGTCGACCTTATCAACGGCCAAATCCTGAAACGAGCTGACTCCATCGTTCCCACCAGCGCGTTCACGGCGCCTCCAAAAGTTGACATCCTGCAAGCGATTCGGCTTTCCCTGACCGCTCTTCCCGGTACGATCGAGCAGATCGGAGTGGGAGTGACGCAAGGGCGCACAGCCTGGGAGGCCGAAATAAGCGGCCACGAGTACGATGACATCATCCACATAGACGCCAACACCGGCGAGATCGTAGCCGCAACCTATATGTAAGTCGCTCCACCGCTTACTGAAAAGCTTCCCGTCAGGCCATCGTAAGCCGCTCGTAAAGCTCCAGATGCCTCTCGACCATGTGCGCTTCGGTGAAGCGCTCCTCGAACCGGCGGCGCCCAGCGGGGCCCATCGATTTCCTCAACGCCGGCGAGTCCACCAACTCCAGAATGCGAAGCGCCATGAGGTCCTCTCGCCTTGACGGCACAAGGTAGCCGTTGACTCCATCGGCAACCGCATCGGATATCCCGCCTACGTCCGTCGCGATTACAGGCCGAGAAAGACCCATTGCCTCGAGCACCGTCAGGTTCGTCGTATCGGTGACCGAAGAGACGACGTAGATGTCCATCCCCGCGATCTCACCGATGGGATCATCGGACCATCCCGCGAACTCAAAACGATCGCCGATGCCGAGACGTTCGGCCTGCGCCATAAGTGCGGCTCGCAGCGTGCCGTCCCCGACAAGACGGAATTCGACGTCACTTCGCTCGCGCGCCACAATGGCCGCGGCTGCGATGAAGTGCTCGTAGCCCTTGGGCTGCTCGAAGCGGCCTACGGACCCCACGCGCACGATCTCTCCTCGCTCGGCCACAGGCGAACGCCTTACACCGCAAGCGGGATCCGAAATCCCGTTTTCAATAACTTCGAGCTTGCTTTCCGCAACGCCGATACGTAGCAACTCGTCTCGCACAGCAGGCACCACACACACGAAGCGATCTATACTACGCGCTTGTCGGCGGAAAACGGTCGAGCGCAGACGGAACTCAAACCAGCCGCGTACTCCGGGGTACAGGTCGAGTGGTGCGCTCGGCATGGTATGTACTGTCGTAAGCACGCGCGCGACTCCCGCTCGTCTGGCGGCACTCGCCGAGACCATCGTCGCGTAAAAACCGTGTGCGTGAACGATGTCGGGAGAGAGCCGCTCGAAGAGTGCGCGCAACTCTCGGCGAGCGCGTGGGAGGTGACGCCCGGTAGGTACCGGCCACACCTCATGTCCGGCAGCCCGCGCGTTCTTCTCGAGCCCTGAGCCCGGAACGCACACAACGCCCGTACGCCAGCCCGCCCTCTGGCATCCTTTGGCGACCCGCAAGAGATGTCGCTCGCCGCCGCCGATCGTCGCGTGGCGGTAATCGTCGACAAAGAGTATGTGGCCCCGGCCTATCACTGGCGCTGCCTGGAGTATCGACCGCGCACCGAAGCGATCAGCCGTGCGGCTCCGCGATCGCCGAGCACACTTGTGAGCGCAGTGTGCACCCGAATAACACGCTCTAAACGCGCGATGTTTGCTCGGGCAACTTTGAGCGCATCAGCCGAAAGAAGCCCGGAGGCGACAAGCTCTTGCAATGTGCGCACGTCGGCTTTGCGCATACGCACAGTATCAGCCGATTTCTGCGCTGAGAACCTGCGATGCACCGCCAGGCGCTCGTCGAGATAGCGATGCCGGTAGCCGTGCGCGAGCGCGAGAAGCCAAAACAGATAGTCCTCGGCGTAAAGTTCCTCGCGAAATCCGCCCACGGTGTCGAAGACCTCCCGCCGAAACACTCCCCCGATGCCAAAAAAGCAGGCCGCGATGAGGTCGGAAAGGGTGCACTCATTCGAACCGCGCCATCTGTCGTTGAGATCCTGAGGTACCAGCCGACCGTCCTCATACTGAAAGTAGCCGTCGCAAGTGAAGACCGATGCGTCGGGGTTCGCGCGGATGTGCGCGCCCATGCTGGTGAGGTGCTCGGGCAATAGCAGATCGTCGGCGGAGAGCATCACCAGCAGATCCGCGCTCGCTGAGCGAACTGCTGTGTTGTAAGCGCCGCCGGTGCCGCGGTTGGCCTGCGTCACTACCCGTATCCGAGGATCGGAAGCCGCCAGATCGGCGGCAAGCGCGGGTGTGGAGTCTGTCGAGCCGTCGTCCACGATCACGAGCTCCCAGTCAAAAAAGGTTTGCCCGCACACGGACTCGACTGTTTCGGCGAGTGTCACCTCGGCGTTATACGCTGGGACTAGGATCGAGAAGCTCGGTTTCGCGCCGAGTATGTCTTCCGGACGGCAATCACTCATGTCCGCTCCTTCGAAACCGGCATCGGCATAAAGGAAAGTTGAGATGGTGGGCCGTATAGGGGTCGAACCTATGACCTTGGGATTAAGAGTCCCCTGCTCTGCCAACTGAGCTAACGGCCCGAACGCTCGCATATTGTAACCGCTCGGCAGCGTAATGCAAAACCTATCGCGGCCGTCGCCCTTTTTTCGAAGCAAACCGCCCCATCTTGAAGTCTATGGAGAAGTTGACGTACGCCTCAAGCAATCGGAAGACCTTCTTGTCTCCCATCGGCCCAACGGTGCGATCGCTCGGCAGGTTCGAGACCTGTCCTTCCACCACCCGGGCGCGTCCGATAATCTCGAAACCGCCGTCAGGCTCTGTATAGCCGAGGTTGTCCGTCAGCACGCCTATCACCGTCGGCAGATTGGCGAGATCGTAGTGTGCCAGCAACCCCGGTCGGCCATGCGGCAGAACCTCGCCGGTACCCGGATCTCTAGCCACCACCCGAGTCCAAGGCGGTGTCGGCTTCCTCCGCGCGCGGAGCGGTGCTCCCATCACCTCGTCACGCAGGCCGCCGTCAAAGTAGTTAGTGGCACTCTCCGCCATACCGAGCGTATTCACGCAGTAAGCGGCTGGCACACCAAGATATTTGGCCGCCAGATCATAGTAGTCCTGCCGCGTAAGCTCACCAAATCGACCGCGGTAGCCGCCGCCGTCAACAAGACGACTGCCCAAAGGGAGCTCAAAGGTCATCTGTTTGCGCTCGCATGCCTTTAGGAAGTAAACAAACGCCGAGGTAGCGCCAATGATTGCCACCGGCTCACCGGTCGATTCGACGTCACGCAAATTTGCGATGAGGGCAGCCACGTCTATACCCGACTTACCAAGCAGGAAGGCACTTTCCGGTGAACCGAAGTGCAGGCGTGTCTGCTCCATGCCGATGGCCATGCCCATACTTGGAGCCATCTGGGGGCTAGGAGCTAAAATGAGAATCCGGCATCGTCGGCCGGACCCAAAATCCGGGAACACGTATGCGCCGGTCATCACCCGGTTGGCCGCAAAAATCAGCTCTTGTCCGAGCTCATCCCTGAAGATGCGGCCGCGCTGATTCGCCGAGGTCGTCCCGCTGGTAAGCTGCGCCATCACGGCCTTGTCCATTGAAAACGATGTGACTATCTCGTCTTTGAATGCTTGAGTGGGATACGCCGGAATCTCGGACCATGCGCTGACTTTCGCTGGCGAGATGCCGGCTGCGTCGCAATACGACCGATACGGCTCATTGCGCTCGTATTGGTACGCGAACAAATCAAGTGCAAGGGTGTCGAAAACGTCGCGAGGTCCGTCCGGACCTGCTTCTATCGTTTCGCGCACGCGCGCGGCGATCTCGCGACTTGATTGCTCGGCTCGCAGGCCGTCGCCCATCTCCACCCTTATTCTCTGCCTCGATCCTGTCCCACGTTTGTGGTTAGCCTACCGCGCAAAACGGGCCGCCAAGCGCTTGGGGTGGGCGACGGGATTCGAACCCGCGACCTTCGGAGCCACAGTCCGACGCTCTAACCAACTGAGCTACGCCCACCATGAGTGGCTGGCACGCCCGGAGGGATTCGAACCCCCGACCTAGAGATTAGAAGTCTCCCGCTCTATCCAGCTGAGCTACGGGCGCTTGATAGACAGCGAAATCCGGGCAACGCAAGAGGACACGGTACTCGGGTAACGCAATGTTGTCAATGGAGCGGCGGACGGGACTCGAACCCGCAACAATCAGCTTGGAAGGCTGATGCTCTACCAATTGAACTACCGCCGCACGTGGTCGGGCTGACAGGATTTGAACCTGCGACCCTCTGCTCCCAAAGCAGATGCGCTACCAAGCTGCGCTACAGCCCGACACCAACTCCGCGCGAATCCCGCTTTAAAAGCGCGCTAGCAAAGGAGCATCGCTCAGTATATTGCCGATGCCCGCTCTAGTCGATAGTGTATTATCAACTTCCCTGCATTCGACGAAACTGGAGGAGCCGTGCGATGCCTGAGACTGCCTCGATTTTAGCCTGGACATTCATTGACGAGTGCCCGATTCCAGATGACATTAACGACTTGCTAGTTGCTGGTGAGAGCGCTGTCGCAGCCTACAAAACCTTTCGGGATTCCGCGATCTTCACCAATAAGCGACTGATCGTCAGAGACGCCCAGGGCTTGACCGGCAAAAAGGTCGAAATCTACTCCCTGCCATACTCCTCTATCATGATGTGGTCTTCCGAGAACGGCCGCGGACTGCTCGACTTCAACTCGGAGGTGGAACTTTGGACCAGGGTTGGCCACATAAAGATCAACCTCCACAAGGGCGTAGATATCCGTCGCCTTGACAAGTTGATCTCCGAAGCCATCCTCTAATCGGACTGACTAACGCCCCTGCTCGAGAAGATCGCCGAGGCGCTCGAATCTCTACCTGAGCTGACCTGTGATCTTCTCCTGCAGCGCGGCCAGTGCCCTGCCTCGATGTGAAATCGCGGTCTTTTCCGCAAGCGAAAGCTCAGCCATCGTCCGGCCGGACGCATCGGCGGGCAGAAAGAGCGGGTCGTACCCAAACCCCTTGTCACCGCGCGGCGAAAACCCGATGCTACCCTCACAGGCGCCGTCCGCCACCACCTCCGAGCCGTCCTCGGCGATAAGCACGATGACGCAACGAAAGCGCGCCTTTCGCTGTTCGGCAGCCACACCCTGAAGCGCCGAGAGGAGCTTTGTGTTGTTATTGGCGTCACTGGCCTTCTCTCCCGCGTAGCGCGCCGAGCGGACCCCGGGCGCGCCGTCGAGCGCGTCTACCTCAAGCCCCGAATCATCGGCAAGCGCACCGCATCCGAAGAGCTCGAAAGCGGCTCTCGCCTTGATGCGAGCGTTTTGGAGGAAGGTATCGCCCGTCTCTTCCGGCTCGATCCACACTCCGGCCTCGGCAGCTGCGACAAACTCGAGTCCGGAGTCGGGTAAGGCGGCCCTGATCTCATCTACCTTGTGCGGGTTGCCGGTTGCCACTATGACACGCCGGAGTCGCTCGCCATCGCAAAGAGGCCTATCACAGCTCGAAGACATCGTCATCGCTTTCGATAATCCGGCGCTGAAGCGCCACTATCCTGTCGATCCCGACTACCGCTAAATCGAGCATCGAGTTCAGTTTCGCGCGGTCGAAGGGCGTCTGTTCGCCGGTGCCTTGCACCTCGATGAAGCGCCCTTCGCAGTCCATCACGACATTCATGTCGATCTCGGCGGTCGAGTCCTCGGCGTAATCGAGATCGAGCACGATCTCCCCTCCAACCATCCCGACGCTGGTGGCGGCGACCTGGCCAAAGAGCGGAAGCTCGGTGATTTTCCCCGCATCGCGCCAGGTGCTCAAGGCATCGTGAAGAGCGATGAACGCGCCTGTTATCGCCGCGGTTCGCGTGCCCCCGTCGGCCTGGATCACATCGCAATCCACGCTCAAAAGATACTCGCCGCCGAAACCTCTGAGGTCCACAACAGACCGCAGTGACCTGCCGATAAGGCGCTGGATCTCATGCGTGCGCCCTTTCGGGCCTCCGGAGGTCGACTCACGCCTCGTGCGAACGTGCGTCGAAGCGGGCAGCAGCGAATACTCGGCGGTAATCCAGCTTTTCCCCTGGTTTTTGAGCCACGGTGGCACTCCTTCTTGTATCGAAGCCGCGCAGAGGACACGCGTATCGCCGAGCTCGAACATGCAGCTGCCGTGCGCGTAGCGCAAATAGCGGCGGGTGACTCTGATCGGGCGCAAATCGCCGGGCGCTCGTCCGTCTAATCTCATCATCAGGCGTGTCTCCTTCTAGGTTGTCCGCAAAGCGGTGGAGTCCAGCTCGTAGATATCAAACTCTTTTGCTATCGATGAATTCGGGCCGAAGATCTCAATCGCGTCTCGCAACATGTGTTCGCGATCATTTGTGGGCCATATGTGCGTGAGGACCAGTCTGCCGGCGCCGGCAGCGCGGGCAATCTCGGCGGCCTCGCGGGCTGTCATGTGCGGGGCGCGGCCGATGTACTCTTCGGGCATGGTCGCCTCGGCGATCAGGAGGTCAGCGTCTCGCGCGGCCCGCAATACCGCGTCGCCCGCCTTCGTGTCCGAGGTGTAGCACACCCGGGCGCCATCGGGCGATTCGACCGAGAGCGCAAAGGTAGTCTCGGCGTGATCGACAAGCAGCGGAGTGATGGCAAGCGACCCGATCCTGACGACTTGCTCGGCGATAAGCTCATGGACGATAAACGCCTCGGCAAGTTCAATGCGGCCCCTCTCCGAAAGCAAACACCCCATCTGCTCAAAGAGGCTTTCCGGCAGCCAAAGCGGCAACGGCGAAGCGGGGCCTTGTGGCGCGTATCGAAGCAGCGCCTGCAGCGCGTAGATGTCGAGAAAGTGGTCGGGGTGCCCATGGGTGATCACGACCGCGTCGAGAGTGACTGGATCGGCAATCTCGCACAAATTCGCGATAACGCCGTTTCCGCAATCCATAAGCACTTTGGTGCCATCGTGCTCAACCAGGTAACCGGAGCACGCCTGCCCCGCACCAGCATAAGACGCCGATGAACCCAGCACGGTCACTTTCATGAAGCTCCTCCTTCGACGGCTTCGCCGTCAGCCAGAAACGAAAGTTCCCCTGATGATAGCAGCGAACTCAGTGTCTCTATCGAAACATGCTCAACGCCCGCGACAGGAACTCGAAGTATGCGCGAGCCGAGATGCGCAAACTCGCAAGCGTCCCCGGTGGTCGCGAAGTGAAGTTCGCGCGGCTGGCCTGCCGAAACAAGCTGACCGCGGCGCTTCAGATTGTCCGCGACCTCTCTCGCCGTTTCCTCATCGGAGGAGATCAGCTGAACACTTTGTCCAACCACTTGCTGAATCGCCGATCTCAGCAGCGGGAAATGCGTGCAGCCAAGAACCAGCGTGTCGATTCCCGAGCGCTTCAAAGGATCTAGGTAATCGCGTGCGATCTCGTAAAAGGACGGGCGGATGAACACGTCCGTTAGCTCGGAAAGCTCCTGCTCTAGCGGACCCGGGCCCATACGAAGCCCCGACTCCACCACATCGACAAACTTTGGCGTGGGCACTGAAAACACCGTCACTCCCGCGTCAAGCGCCCGTACCGCTCGGCTGTAAGCGCCGGAGTCTATGGTGCCTTGTGTGCCGATCACGCCCACCTTGCGATTTGCCGTCGCATGCACGGCCGCGCGCGCGCCAGGCTCGACCACACCGACCACTGGAACCTCAAACGCGCGCTGCGCCAACGCCAGACCGGCGGCGGTAGCGGTGTTACACGCCATGACGATCAGCTTGACATCGCGGGAAACCAACCAGGAGCCGATCTCGAGTACAAACCGCCTGACCTCGCCTAAGTCTCTCGGACCGTAAGGGCATCTTGCCGTGTCCCCAAAGTACAGGATCGATTCGTCCGGTAGCGCGTCCATGAGCGACCTGACTACCGTCAGGCCACCGAGTCCGCTATCGAAGACACCTATCGGCCTATTGTCAAATCGCACTGCCGTTACTCTCCGCAATCAGCTCAATCATCTTCTCGGCGATATCGTGGATCGGCAGCACAACGCGCGCGGCGCCGAGCTCAACGGCCGCCTTTGGCATACCCCAAACCGTCGAGGTGCTCTCGTCCTGAGCTATCGTCGCGGCACCGGTATCGTGTAGCAGCTTCAATCCCTTGGCCCCGTCCGCGCCCATTCCCGTCAGGATGACGCCAAGCGAGTTCCGCCCGATCGAGGTTGCCACACTCTCGAACAGGGTATCCGCCGAGGGCACATAGAGCTGACCTGAGAGCGGGTTGGTGAACCTCATCGTGAGCCCATCCATCGACAGGTTGGTTCCCGTAGGAGCTATGAAGGCCGCTCCCGCCTCGACGTTTTGCCCATCGCGAGCCTCCCGAACATCGATCTTGCACCCTGCGTTCAGCCAGCTCACAAGGCCGGGTATGAACCCCTCGGCGATGTGCTGAGCGATGACGATCGGCACCGGAAGCTCCTTCGGCAGCCTGCCGAGGATGGAAAGAAGCGCTGATGGCCCGCCTGTGGAAGAGCCGATCGCTACAAGTGATACGCCGCCCCTCTCGGCCTTTGGGGAAATCTCGATTGGGCTGGTCGGGTGCAACTCCGTTCGCCTGCCCCTGATGTGAGTGATCACCTTGACGCGGGCGAGTATCTTTACCTTCCGGATTACCTCGCGTCCGATATTTTCTAGGTGCGCCCAATCTCTGGGCTCAGGCTTTTTTAGCACCTCCAGCGCACCCATCTCCAGCGCGTCGAAAGCGCGCCCCATTCCTTCCCCGTACACCGAGGAAGAGACCACCAGAATCGGAGTCGGGGTGTACGCCATGATCTGCTCGGTGGCTTTCAGGCCGTCACATCTGGGCATATGTATATCCATCGTCACCAGATCAGGACGAAGCTCCGCAACCTTAGCGATAGCCTCAAGGCCGTTTTTAGCTTCGCCGATGACCTCGATTCCCGGGTCCGAAGAGAGAATCTGCGTCAGCATCTCCCTGGCGACAAGCGAGTCATCCACAATCAGCACTCTTATTCGAGAATCGGTAGTCACTGCGCTCCTTCCCGACCCTCTATCAGCGGATCAGGCGATCAACGGTATCCAGCAGGGTATCCTGATTGAAAACGGATTTCGTGATATAGGCGTCAGCGCCTGCCTCGGCACCCTCGGCCTTCTCCTCATCGCGCTCGAGCGACGTCACGATGATGACGGGAATCCTTGCGAGCGCCGGATCAGCCTTGATCGCGCGCGTCAGCTCGAACCCCGTCATGTTGGGCATCTGAACGTCGGTCACAACCGCGTCCACAGCGAGGCCCTCCTTGAGCTTCGCAAGGCCCATCGCGCCATCAAGGGCAACTTCAACCTCGTATCCGGCAGCCTCAAAGATCGAGCGCTCCAGTTCACGGGTGGTGAAGGAGTCCTCGCATATCAACACGCGCTTGGGACCCTGTCTCTTCGACTCCTCGGCAGAGACCACTTTTGCACCCGAGCGCCGCCTCGCACGATCCATCAGATCAGGCACGTTGAGTATCGGAACCACATCTCCCGCGCCAAGAACGGTAACCCCGGCGACGTTGTCGACCTTACGCAGGTGCGAGCCTAAAGGCTTGATGACGATCTGCTGCTCGCCGATGAGAGCGTCGACGACAAGACCGATTCTGTGGCCCGCAAAGCCAATCGTCGCAATCGGCGTCTTCAGGCCCTTCGGCCCCTTGTGCGGCACGCCGAGAACATCCCCCAGGCGCACTAGTGGTATCGTGCGACGCTGGCGCCGGATAACATCACGGCCTTCAACCTTGATGATCTCCGATGGAGTCACCCGCAAAGTCTCTTCGATGCTTGTTGTCGGCAGCGCGAAGACCTGGTCGCCCACCTTCATAATCAGCGCCCGGATAATCGCGAGAGTGAGCGGAATCGTAAGCCTGAAGACGCTGCCTTCGCCGAGCTTACTGTTGACGTCGAGTGAGCCTTTGAGCTTCTCGACGATGAACTCGCGCACTACATCCATACCCACACCGCGGCCGGAAATCTCGGTAATGATCGAGCTTGTCGAAAAACCTCTCTCGAAGATGAGATATATCGCCTCGCGATCGGACATTGCGTCCGCCTCATTCTGGGAAAGGTACCCCTTGCGCACCGCCGCGGCCTTGACTCTCGCAGGATCAACACCGGCGCCGTCATCGGCTACCTCGATAACGATGCGGTCGCCCTCCTGGTGAGCCGTCATGCGTATCGTGCCCTTTGGGGGTTTGCCCAAAGCTTCACGAACCTCAAGCGGTTCGATTCCATGGTCGACCGCATTGCGCATGATGTGAATCAGCGGATCGTTTATCTCTTCCAGAACCTTCTTATCAAGCTCTGTGTCCTCACCCTCAATGATCAGTTCAACATCCTTTTTGAAGGATTTCGCAAGGTCGCGCATGGCGCGCGGGAAGGTCTGAAATATCGTCGAGACAGGCAGCATGCGAACTCGCATTCCTTGCTCCTGAAGCTCCGAGACAACCACGGACGCCCGCGCAACGTCCTCCGCGAAGCTCTTCAGAAAAATGCCGTCAGAACGTCGACGCTCTGCAAGCAGTGAGTCCATCCTGTTGCACTCTTCCAGCAACGCCACCATTGCTTCGTTCTCGATTTCCAGCGACGTGAGCTGCGATTTTATCTTGACCCAGGACTGCCAAAGCTCATTGAGCTCGTTGTTGCCCTGCCGTAACTCAACGATCCGCTGCTCCTCCTTGATCTGGGAGATCACGATTTCGCTGATGAGGTTGAGCAACCGATCTACCTGGGATGTTTTGACCCGGATCGTGTTATGGGCCTTAGCCTGCAGCTTGTCATCACGCTTGCTCGGAGCCCCAGAGCCCTCCGGGAGCACCTCTGGGGGATCCTCGACAGGCCTGTCGGGGGATTTTTTTCCGCGCTTGGCTGGCGCCTTTTTCTTCGGCTGGGTCGGTTCGTCTTCGGCGACTTTGGTCAATCGCACCTGTAGATCGGCAAGATCCAGCATGTCATCGATGTTTTTTCCGCCATTGTCCGCAAGATACACAATGGCATCGAGTGCCTCGAAAAAAGAATCGCTGAGCTTTGGCGTGTAAGCGATCTCTTTTTCCCTGATCTTGACCATAATGTCTTCGAGCCGATGGGCAACATCGGAAATCTCAAGGAGTCCGACCATCCGCGAAGATCCCTTTAGTGTGTGGGCATCCCGAAGCATCTGATCGAGCAGGGCCGCGTCATCAGGAGATGCCTCAAGCGAAATGACACCTTCGTTGAGTCGCTGGAGAAGCTCCTGGGCCTCTTCCTGGAACTTCGATATGAACGCGCTACGGTCAAATTCGACCATTAGTACTCTCCTTGAAGTGCGACCGGTTAGCCGACGATCTTAAACGCGGCGCCGACCTGACTGGACTCCTTGGCGATCATCGCCAGCTGTTCCGCAGTGGCCGCCACTTGCCGGCCGCCCGCCGCTGTCTGTTGCGCTACCGCGGCGACCTCGCGCATCACCTTCACTACCTGCTCTGTAGCGCTCTTCTGCTGCTGGGTGGCGGCGGATATCTCTTTAGCAGCCACCGTGGTCTGCTCGATCATCTCAAGTATCTGCTCAAGTGATTCTCCGGTAACATGCGCCAAGTCGACGCCGTTTTGAACTTGTTTCATCTCCTGCTCGGTAGCCAAGACTAGCTCGTTTGCCGAACTTTGTATCTCGGTCATGATCTGCGAAATCTCGCCCGTGGAGTTTACGACCGACTCGGCGAGTTTTCTGATCTCGGCCGCCACCACAGAGAAACCCTTTCCGGCCTCACCGGCTCGAGCTGCCTCGATGGCGGCGTTCAAGGCGAGTATCTTTGTCTGATCCGCGATAGAGTTGATGATGCCGAGTACCTGCCCTATCTGCTGACTGCGCTCTCCGAGCAGAAGAATTTTATTCGCCGAGTTCTGGCTGTGTGCCTTTATCTGCTCCATCGCTCCCAGCGAGTTGAAGACAGCCTGCTGTCCTGACTCGGCACTACCCAAAGAGGCCTCGGCCATATTGACAACCTGATTGGCGTTGTCGGCTATCTGCCTGTATGTGGCTGCCAGCTCCTCCATTGTGGCCGTGGTCTGACTGATTGAGGCGGCCTGCTCGGCCGAGCCGGATGCCTGCTGCTCCGTTGCTGAAAGGATGTCATTGGAAGACTGGGCTAAGCGCGTAGACGATTCCTGGGTCTGCCTGATGAGGTAGACGATCAGATCGAGCATCTGATTGTAGGACTTGGCCAAAACCCCAAACTCATCCGGCGAGTCTACATTGACCTTATGGCCTATCTCGCCCTGGCAAGAAGCCTTTACGCTTTCCACCACCTTATCCAAAGGCGCCATGAACCTTTGGCCGACCGCGAGGAACACGGCGAGCCAGGCGACTCCGAGTACAACCATTGCCCCGGCCAAAATCACCAAGTGTTCCAACAGCCCCTCGACAGGGCCTAGCTTGTCGCGAAAGATAAACCAGCCGATCATCCACTGCAATATCATGAACGCCAAGATCACCGCGGCATTCACAAGAGAATATTTGTAGAGAAATTTGCTTCTGATCGACATTATGAACTTCGACATCTCACTGGCCTTTCTTGACGGCTATTATTGCGCTGAACCTATCGGCTCAAGAATGCTGCTCACGTTGATGATTCCTATCAGCCTTCCATCGAGATGCACCGAGCCGATAATGAGTTGAGCGCTGACCTTGTCGATGGTGGACAGAGGGGGCTCAATGTTTTCCTGCGGCACCTCAACAATATCGCCTATCTCCTCTACAACAATTGCTGTAGCGACTTCCTTGTCGTGTATCACGATAGCGGGCGCAAGAGTGAATCCCATTGCGCTTCGCTCTAACCCCAACAGCTTCGAAATATCGGTCACGGATATCATCTCGCCCCGAATGTTTACCACACCCAGAATTGCAGGTGGCGTGCATGGTATCGGCGCAATCTTGTACTCCCGGTATATCTCTCGAACGTCTTGAACCTTGACCGAGTACCACTCCTCGTCCAGCCTGAAAAGGAGCAGCCCAACCAGATCGAGCTTTACCTCATCGATAGACTCCTGCGCCAAGGATTCGGCCCTTTGACGTAGCACATCAGCCACATCAGCGCTGGACCCTTCCAGCCAAAGGCCTGAGCCTACATTATCTGTCATTTGCACTCACCCATATCAATATCGACCGAAGTGACAAGACGATCAACATCGAAAAGAAAGATCATATCGTTGTCCAGGCGGCAAACACCCAGTAGTCGTTCGGCGAGATTGTGAAAATCGGGAGCTGGCGCCAAAGCCCCAGGTGGAACAAGCAGCACGTCCTCGACTTCATCCACCACCAACGCTACGAGAGTCTCTTTAGTGCGGCAGATAATCATCGGAGTGTCGATATGGTAAGACTTCGCAGGTAGATCGATAAGCGCCCGCATGTCCAGGACAGGAATCACCTGCCCTCTGAGATTCATCATCCCAATCAGCGACGCGTCAGCGCCTGGAACCTTGGAAACCTCGACGATCTGCTGAATCTCCTGGACCTTCTCAATTGCAAGCCCGTAGCGCTGGGAGTCGAGCTTAAAAACCACGATACGCTCTATGTGTGCGGTTGTTTGCTGCGTGAAATCCTCCGCCGCCGCAGACCCCGTTTTTTTCGAGCGCTTTGTCAACGGTTCACCGCCTACCCATTGGAAAACCGCATCACACGATCAAGCTCTTCAGGGCTGACCAAACCTTCGGCGACTTTGAGCGCGCCAGCGGTGATCATCGGTCTCATCCCGGCGGATTTCGCTACCGCAAGAATCTCATCGGCGGAGAGCCCCCTGGCGATCGGAACCCTCACCTGCTCGGTGAAGGGCAGCACCTCGAATATCCCGGTGACACCCTGAAAGCCAGTGTTGAGACACGCCGCGCATCCGACCCCTTTCATAGCCCGATTCGATGAGATATCCGGAACAACATCCGTCACGCTTCCGGCAAAAACCTCCACCGAACACTGCGGGCAATTTTTCCTCACCAGACGCTGTCCAACACCGAGGGTCAGCGCCGCCGCCAGCGAGACGGGCTCCGCACCCAGGTCAAGCATTCGGCGCACTCCCGAGACGATATCTCCGCCAGAAAACGTCGCTATAACCAGCTTGCCGAGACCAGCAGCCTCGACGGCGAGATGGACGTCTTCCACTGATTGCATCGGGTCTATTGCCATGACGTCCGTGTCCTGGCGCATGCCTGCCGCAAAATACGACTCGGCACCTATGGGCGCGCCCGGATTCACCAGAACCTGGGCCACAGAGGGGATTTCGTGTTCGATAGAACGCTCGACCGAATAGACTGTCTTGCCAGCCTGGGCGGCGTGCTGCAGCAATGCGTAGTAGGTAGACGAGCGACCGCCGGCGACGGGCGCGCAAACAAGCAGTATTCCTCGGCCACGCTCCACCATGGCGTGAAGGGCGCGTGTCTCGGCTTCGTTCATGCCGAGCTCTCCGAGCCCGCGTAGCGCCGAACGGCCGCTGCTCAGCGAGATCACCAGTCGCTGACCGGCGATAGTGGGAACCACCGAGACTGTAACGATCAGCTCCTTCTCGCCAATGTTGGCCCTGACGCGACCGAGCGCCGGATGCGAAGAGTGAACCGATGATAGCCTGGCAAATGCCTTGATGCCGTCGACGAGCGCTCCTTGCAAGGACAGCGGCGCACTGGCCACCCGCTCCAGGCGGCCCTGGACCCTGTAGACCAGGAAAAAATCGCCCTTGTATGGCAACAACTGGATTCTGTTGGCGCCTTTGCCAACCGCATGGGCGAGGATGTCGGAGACGAGCACTGCCACCTTGCCCGCATCCGCAAACGCAAGCACATCCAGGTCGATTGCGGACGGCTCCACCGAAGGGGCGGTTTCCACGATCTCCTCGATAGATTGAGCGACCTCGGCGAATACTTCGCCCTGTGGATCGGCGCCGATTGAATCGAAAACAGCAGAGGGTGCCTCGGCAGTGATTGACTCGAAGACAGCAGCAGGAGCCTCGGCAGCGATCGGAACAGCCTCGCCGAAGGGAGCTTCGAAGAAGTCCTCGGCGCTTATAGCAGGCTCTTCCGCCTCGGGAACCGCCGCTTGAGGCACATCATAGTATTGCGCTAGAGCCGCCAGGATCGAAGTGGGATCCGCAAGCACAACCTCGATTTCCGCTCCCACTTTCGACATAAGGTCGTCCAGGAGAAAAACATCGACGGCCTGACCTACGGCCACTGTAAGCATGCCTTCTATCTCGAATAGCGGCAGTACGCTGTAGGACAGGGCTATATCGGCCGGGACGATGTTCAGCGCACTTTCGTCCGGGGTGTAACTGGACAGATCGACTCGTGGTGTCCCAAATGCGTCTTCCAGCACATTTTCGATATCGGCGGCGGTAACCAGGCCTTGATCTATCAAAAGCTGCCCTGCACTACGACCACTGGCCGAGGCAGAAGCGATGACGCCTTCGATCTGTTCGCCCGAAATCAAGCCCGCTGTTTCGAGGGCTTCGAGCACCTTGGAAGTGAGAGATTCCGCCATGTAAGCCGTCCTAACCCTTCGCCTTCGCCAGTTCCTCGGCAACGGCCTGAAGCAAACGTTCGGGCTCTATGGGCTTGGTCAGGTACTGATTGGCGCCGGTCCTGATTCCGGTGGCCATCGCCTGTTCCTCGGTCTTCGCGGTGAGCATGATGATCGGGATCGACTTGTACTTCGCGTCGAACTTCAGTAGCCGGCAGACTCGATAGCCATCGAGCTTGGGCAACATGACATCGAGCAGGATCAGATCGGGCATCTCGGCGCGCGCCTTTTCCAGCGCTTCCGCACCATCGACAGCGGTGATGACATCGTGTCCGCCGGCGATCAATATCGCCTTTATCATCTCAAGGATCGTTGGGCTGTCGTCCACCGCCAGTATTCTAGCGTTTGCCATTCCCGTAACTCCCCTCTATCTCAGGCATTGCATTCCAGCCGCCTGCTGCCATTAGACATATACTCAGATCAGACATCAAGCGTGCCCTTCCGACACTCTACCAGACTGCGCTCTATGGTTTTAGCCAGCAAATCAGGCTTGAATCCGCCCATGAATTTCACCCAGTCTCCTTCCGGATTCTCATAAATGGTGCGCAGCGCCATCTCGTACTCCCTACATGCGTCTTGCACCGCCCCCATGGAGCGGTACAGATTGCCGAGATTCAGATGCGCAAGGGCAAACCCGGGATCCACATAGATAGTACGCCTGAACTCGGAGAGTGCGAGCATTTTTTCATCGCGTCTAAGATATATCATGCCGAGCACATATCGAGCGGCGGCAAAAAGCGGGTCGATCGCGAGCACCCTTTTGCACTCTTCGTAAGCGGAATCTAAGTCGCCCTCATCGGCATGCGCATTGGCAAGGAGCAGCAGCGCTCGGACGTTTTTCGAGTCAAGATCCAACACTTTAGCAGCATAAGTTGCAGCTGCGGCTTGCTCTCCTGCGGTCGCCGCGGACTCGGCAAGAGCCAAAAGCTCGTTCACCTCGTCGCTTACAGTCGCCGATATCTCACTCTTGCGGCTTTTAGGCTTGTCCGAAAACATCCGACGCCGGCGAGTATCATCGTCAGCGGCCGTTTTAGGCAAACCGGCAGGACGCCGGATCGGCGATTTTTCGTTCAACTTCTCGCTGAGGCGATATTTCCGACCGAGCGATTTGCGGTAAAGAAAGACTCCACCGACCTCAACGGGCTCGAAGCGGTCGGATATAGCCGCCAGCGTCTCGGAGTGACCCACAAACAGGTAACCGCCGGGATTTAGCGAGTCATAGAGATTCTGAACTACTCGGCGAGTGGACTCCAGCCTGAAATAGATAGTTACGTTCCGGCAAAAGATCACGTCCCAGTTGCCCATCAGGGACAGAGGATAAGGCTCCTTGATGAGATTATGATACTGGAATGTCACGATATTTCGCGCTTGCTCGACAACCCTGTTCCCGTGGGGCGCGGACTCGAAATACCTTGATGCCACTGACGGCGATAGATTGGAAATGCTTTTGGCCGGATAAACACCGCGCTTCGCCTTGAGAAGAGCGTTCGTGGAAACGTCGGTCCCCATGACCTCAGGAGTGAACCCCATGGCGACAAGGCCTGAATCCAGAAGCGTCATCGCGAGCGTGTAAGGCTCCTCCCCGGTAGAGCAGCCCGCCGACCAGACACGGAATCTCCGGTCTGAAACCCCTTTGTTGGAGATAATCTCCGGTATTACCGATACACGCAGCGCCTCAAACTGCTGGGGAAATCGAAAGAAGCTCGTCTCGTTGATAGTGATGAGGTTCATGAGCTCGTTGAACTCATCCTCGCTCGACTGGAGCATCTCCAGATACTCGAAAAGCGATGAGGCCCCTTTCCGGGTGGCACGAGTTATAAGCGAAACACGCAAGGAGTCCATCTTCTGATCTTCGAGAAATATCCCGGAATGCTGATTGATGTACTCCCGAAAGGCCTTGAACTCCTCGTGCGTGATGTCTTTTGGGATTCCCTCGCCGGCTTCGGCAATCACGTTTGCTCTGTCACCATCTCTTCTTCAGAAGCGTCGTCCTTCTCTATCAGTCCGGCCGAGTACATTCCGAAAAGTATCTTCGAGGTCTCGAAATCATTGTATCCGGTGAGTTCTACGAGCTCGCCAACAGAGCGGCCGCTGTGCATATAGCACAACAACATCCACTCCTTGGGCTTGAGATGAATCTCCATGGACTTGTCGCCCGGAGCGCTGGCCATTATGAATCGCGTGTCTGAGCCGGATATCTTCTGCCGGATCTTGCCCCAAAGTTCCATGCGCCGGGCGGACTCCATAATGGCGTTTTCGACGGAAACCGATATGCCGATATCCTCGCCTTCGCACACCTCATCGGGCACGAAGCGCAAATCGCCCTCTTCCCAGCGGAACAGATCGAACAAGGTGTCGTTTATCTGGTCTTGTATGAAGTTCTCCAGGACTTTGCCGTCTAGGTATCCTTCGTCGACGAGAATCTGACCTAGCCTGCGGTTGGCCTTCTCCTTCTTCTGTATCTTCTGAAGCCCAAGCGCCTGTCTGAGCTGCTTTTCCGAGATAACATCGGCGCTTACGAGCCTGCGACCCAAAGATTCGCGGTTCCAGTTGCTCGACGCGAAGAAGACGCGACCTTTCTTGAAGCATATCTTGCCCTCGGCATCTGCTTGACTCATGTACAAGGTGCCTGTCTTGTTGCCAGCGGCAAGCAGCCTGAACATGTCCTCAAGCGAAAAGTCTATGAGGTTACCCTCGAGAGCCAAGTGTGGATCCTTTCACTCCAAAGCCAAATCGTAGCACGAGACACTAGTGCGGAACAGATAAACCCTCGGCTTGTCTCAAGATTGTCTGGGCGTGCTGGTGCTCACCGTTTCGAGCCGAGAAAACCTCGCGGCCCAGCCGGTTGCCGGATCCAGGATCGCACTGGAGAAGAATCCGGGTACAAAACCTGCCAACATCGCCAAAGACCACTTTATCGAGGCGACGACCCCGACTGGACGCGGGTCGATCCCGAGATCCATGAGGTACATACCCGGCGTGCGCCCCCAAACAGAAAGAAACAGCGTCAAGTACAACAGGTAGATCACCAGGATGGTCACGATAATCGATGCCACAAAAACCGGTAAGGCCACAGAAGCCCTTACTGTTGGGAACGGAAACAGCAACACCGCCACGATCAGCGCCGCTACGGCGTCGATGCCTTGCGCGTATCGAGCCCTGTCAAGAGTCGCGGGCCCTTTGGCTTCAAAATGAGCGAACTTGCTCACTTCGCCTCCTCATCTCTTTGAGTCGCACGCCAAGCGTGCAGAAAAATCTCAAAATTCACAAGTTCTTCGGCGCCGGTCATACCGCCGTCATCGGCTATCAGCACTTTACCGCACCGCGTCAAAGCCAAGAGTCGATCACTTATCTTTTGTGGCGAAAAATCCTGCGAACGCAGTGTCTCGCCGTCAATACCGCCGAGAACCGCAAGATCCAACAGGGCGGCTTCGCGGGTAAAATCTTCGAAGTCGGAGTGGCAAAGTCCGCCAGGGTGCACCGCTGAAAATCCCTGCTGCTTTAGTGCGGGAAGCGCGAATCGCACATCGCCATCCGAATGAAACACGCTCGCTACCGAATGGCTGTGCGCGATCGCGGCCAGCCGGCCGGCTCTGGGCACGAGTTCGCGAAGAACGAAGTCGGGAGCGAGCAGGGGGCCGTTTGCCCCGGCCACATCCTCGGCGATAACTATAGCTGCCGCGCCGAGCCGAGCGCCGCTTAGCGCCTGTTCGAGCAGGTCCGGCATGACGGCATCCATCTGGCCGGCGATCATCTGGGGATTTGATTCGGTCGCGCGGAGGGACTCAATCCAGCCATCCCGGTTCGCCACCGCGCCAAAAGGCCCGCTTACCACCCAAAATGGGGCGGTTCCCGCTGCGATGACACAATCGATGGCGTCCTTAGCCCAAGGTTCAGACGCCGGCAAAAACACAAAGTCAAGATCGAGACGCTTGCAAGCGGCCGCATAAAGCGACGGCGCGGAACCTCGGCCCCACCTTAGAGCCTCGACTGCCAGCAGTGGAAGGAATGTAAAGCCGACAGGCGGCAAGATATGCGTCAACGATCGTGCGCGTGAGCTGGAAGTGCCAGGAAGCAGCCTGCTATGACTACTCCGCGTCCCAGGCGTCTTCGGAAGTCTGCGCAACAATATCGTCGATGACCGCGGTACAAGTGTGATCCTGCAAGGAGCCCGAGCTCTCCTCTGTCAAGGTCTGGGCCACTGCTTGCTCGTCCATCTACGTCTCCTCCTCAGGAAAAATTACCTGCCAGCATTATATGTTCGCGGTGAAGAAAAGACAACGAGCTTGGCGAGTCGAGCTGGGCTCGGAATCTGTTCGGTGGCTATGTTCATTTTTGCTGATCCTTCAACTTCAACAGCTCATCGTCCAGTCCATAGCGAATCACATCGATCCGTTCACTGCGCTGGGACACAAAATCACCGGTCATCGTTGGAAGCTGGAATGGGAAGAATGCCGGGTTGTTTAGAAGCAGACCCAGTGCGCCCTTGGCCTCCGGGGTGGCCAGGAGTGCGGACTCGAGCATCATGATGGCCAGGTTTGGCTCGACAATGCTCACAGGAGCGGCCTTCTCGTAGCAGCCTTTTGCCTCGGAATCCTGCAATACACCCCATGCCACAAACGATCGTAATACGTACCGACCATATCGAAAAATAGTTTGCCGGTCGCCATACTGTTCCTTCATGCGATTGATGATCTGCGCCTGGGTCACCTGATCCTGCAAGGCCAACAAGCGGCCAGTCTGCCGGGCCACATTGAACCAGAAGGGGTAGACAGCCGAGATCATCCCCCAGTGGACCACCAGAGCCATGGACGGGTTTTCCCGCAGAAACGCCAGCGAGGCATCCCGGAATGGAATCAGCTCGGGGTCAGGAGAGACCCATATCTTCATCAGATTGTTGACGACAAATGTCCGGGTCTGATCGCTTCGTTCGCCCTCTGAGCCGTTGCCTTTTCTGTCCGCGAGGAACTCATTCAGCTCCTGGCGGATGGTTTTGGCGTCGAGCCCCGCCAACAGCAGATTGGGTGCTTTCTGTATCCACTCGAAACGGATAGCCTGCTTGATGCCAATGGCTTCATGTCTTTTGCCCATCACCGTGCTCTCCTTTCAAACTTCACAAGGGGCACGATGACTTCTTCAATGGCTGCACCGCCGTGACCTACGATGACATCTCCCGGGTTCACGAATGCGTCGCGGCCGCCAGCCACCAGTGGGAAATAATCTGCTGGCAATCCAATCGGCTGCCACTCGTGGGCAAATGGAAATGCCCCCGCCACCTGGGCGCGGAGCTCCGGCGTGGGATAGACACGAACCCTCTCGCCGCGAGTCTCGGCAATCACACCTTCGGATGGGCGGCCTTTGCCGTCACATTGGATGTTGCCATGATCGGCCGTCAGCCAAACCTCATAGCCGTAATCCAGCAGTTGGCCGACTAGGGCTGCTAGGAACCCACCTTCGCACCACTGCTTGATCTGGTTATGCATCCCGGGCGAGCCGAGTTGCATGCCGTGCATGATCTTGTCGACCTTGTCCACAACCAGCCCCACCACCTTGGTCTTCCCCGGGTGGGTTGCGGAGTCGAGGGTGCCGGCAGCATCGCCGTCGCCAAGGCCGCGCTTGTAGACAACCTCCAGCCGAGACAAGCCATAGCCTTCCCAGAACTTCCTCCAAAGCTTCTCTTCACTGTTGGTCGAATTGATGGATGACGGGAAATAGAGCGGTGCCTTGCCCGAAAAGATCGATTGTCGCGATACCGATGTCAGCGTCGGAATCCAGGCGAAGGTCGCGGATTCGCGCATAACCAGATTGGAATCCTGCTTTTGCAGAAGCTGGCGCATGGTCACCCACTGATCCAGGGCCAGACCATCGACCACGATCAGCGCTGCACGGCCACTGCCGGAATCCTCGATATCCCGAGCCAGGCGACGCGGCACATGGTGCAGCATGGCCGGATTGTTCGGCGGCAAATTGATCAGACTGGAGTAGTGATCAGCCAACCAGCCGGCAAAGGTCGTGTTCAGTGCATCGCCGATTTCTCTGAGGCGATTCTGATACTCGGTGCTATTGCCACAATGAACCAGCGAAGACAGCTCAGCCCATTTCAATGCAAAGGCGGTCCAATCCAAGTAACGCGCTTCCGCAGTGGGCAGCTCCTTCTCAACAAGGTCAAACAAGCGGGAGATCCTCAGCTCGTCATCGTCCACGCCGGACGTGGCGATGCCGCTTCGAACCCAGGACCCGGCATCCACTTCAATGCCTTTGGCCTCGACAGGGGTAAGTTTCCCCTCCAGGAACAGGTTATCGATGTAAACCCTAATGTCCTGGTGGTCGAGTGGCAGACTATCAGGGCCGGGATACTTGAGGCCATATTCCGGCGAATCTTCCCGCACCTGATTGGCGCTGCCGAGCCTGGAAAGAAATAGCGGCCAGCGTTCCTGCAAAAAGGCGAAGAAGGCTTCATCGTCCGGAATGATTTCCGAGAGCGGCCAAGTTTTGAACCTATCATGCCCCTTGAGAACCTGGATGAGCCGCTCGGCCAGTATCAACGGTAGCTGAAGCTTGCCGTAGTGCAGGCGCAGCAGGGCAGGAAGCAGCTCAACCTCGCCCCTAATCAGCTCCGCCGCAATGCCGAACACATGACGGAGAATGAAATCCTTGGTTGCGTTGTCGCCCATGCGATCTGGTGGCGCCTTGCGCTGAGCCTCAAAAAGCGAATCCAGCAAGCTCCTGTCGAGCTTTTCAATGACCGGATAGCTCAGGTTGGGAAAGAGATCCCCCAAGTTGAACGATAGTTTCCGGCCCGCCTGGAGCAGATCGTATGGCAGGGATTCCAGATCGGCACCTTGCAACCTGAGAATCACCACCAGATCGGTGTGTTCGCCCCGGTCCCAGATCGAGCGGTACCTGGACTCATAGGCGTATCTGAATTCGACCGAGTCACTAAACTCAATTAGGTCGAACCCGCGCCCTAGAAGCTCCAATGCCAGCTTCTCCTCGGTCAGC
Organism: Actinomycetota bacterium; assembly: GCA_018334075.1. Classification (NCBI taxonomy): domain Bacteria; kingdom Bacillati; phylum Actinomycetota; species Actinomycetota bacterium. The sequence goes on along the minus strand of JAGXSC010000078.1, from coordinate 3,448 downwards.
AGACCATCAGGATCTGCGACCAGGGTCAACTTGCTGACGTTGGGTACAAAATCGCTCAGGATGGCGTCTCGCCAACTATTCATTGAGCGCCTCCCTTGATGATCCGCAGCATCAACAGCGGCCGGATTTCAGGCACGATCTGTCGAGCTGACTGAAGTTCATGTCTCCATTCGGATTCGTCTGCATCGCAACGAGACAGCCTAAATTGCCGCACCTCCGGCAATCCAACCCGCTCAATGGCCTTGCGGCGCGAAGCAAATGAAGCGGTTCCGCGTTCCTCCTCGCGAGCCATAGAGGCGATGTGCGCCTGCTGCAGGGCCTCGAACAGCTCCTGTCCGGCCTGTTCGGCAGCAATCTGTAAACGCTCGTGGGCGGCAACGGATTCATCCTGATCGAGGGTTGCCTGCACCTCGGCTTCCGCTGTCTGCAGCGAATCCCAGATATGCCGGGCTGTGGGCAGAAACAGTTTATCTTCCTCGCTCAAGAACACACTGACATAACCCCGCCGCACCACGGGGATGCGCAGGAGGTTTGTCTTCTGGTGCATTCCGGCCTGAAGGCGGATCTCAAAGAGCCCCCAGAGCCCGGAGATACTGGCTGGCAGCCCGCTCACGGTTACGCAAGGCAATGGCTGGCCTGCCACGATCTGCGGCAGGTTCAAGGCCAGCCCACGGACGCGAGTGTTTTCGAGGTTGAGTAGGGTTGCGTCGGTCAGGCGATCCGCTTCCCGGGCGTTGAACACGGCCTTGCGATGTTCCTGGCCATCCGGCCAATTCAGATCCCACCAGGAGCGCTTACGACTGGCCGCGCCGCCGTGCGAATTGAGGTAACCTACCGTCATCCTCTCCACCCAGTGGGGCAGTGGATGGGAGCGTAAACGCTCAGCCGCCTGTACATCCGGCTCTTCCGAGATGCCATAGATGGCGGAGGTTTCGCGCACCTGCTGTATCTCATCGCGAATCCTGGCCACCGTGTGATCGACGGAGGTTTCGATGCCGTCAGGATTAAGGATGGCCGAGGCAAACACATCCTCGAACAACTCACCGGCCTGGGCCGAGTCGAGGACGTCGCCGGTCTTGTCGATTCCGAACTCTTCGAAGATCACCGAGAGCTTCTGCTCCAGCACTTCGCGCACACGGAACTCGACCGAATCCTCAAGCACGAAATTGATCGCCTGTACGGTTTTTGGCTGGCCGATACGGTCCACGCGACCGATACGCTGCTCCAACCGCATCGGGTTCCAGGGGATGTCGTAGTTGATGACGACATGAGCGAACTGTAGGTTCAGACCCTCACCGCCCGCGTCGGTGGAAACTAGCACGCGGTGCGATCTGCGAAAGGCATCCTGTGCTGCCCCACGTTCCTCCATGTCCATGGAGCCGTTCAGAGTGACCACAGAGATTCCCCGTGCCTCAAGAAATTCCTTCAACATTTGCTGGGTGGGAACGAACTCCGTGAAGATCAACACCTTTAGATCCGGCTCGTTTTCCTCTGCTTGCAGCTTGTGGATCCACTCGATCAGCGCCTCAGCCTTGGCGTCGGGGCCAGCTTGCTCACAACGGACTGCCGCATCGAGCAGGGTCTCAACATGGCTGCCTTCGCTCTGCAGAGCCGACACATGGGATTTCAGCAGCTCATCGAGCAGCTCCTGCCCGTCCATGTCGTAGATCTCGTCGAAGTTTTCCGATCCATCCACGCCATTTTCCAGTTCCGCCAGGCGTAGGCTAACCTGCTGTTCGCCTTCCTTGAGCGCGGCGAGCCGCCGTTCCAGCGTGGTGCGGATCGCCCGGGTGCTGGAGACCACCAGGCGCTGCATCAGGATCATCAGAAAGCCGATGTGGCGCTTCTTTTCGCGCAGGGCCTGGTTGTAGCCCTCGCGGACATAATCGGTCACCGCTTCGTAGAGAAGCCGCTGCAAGTGGTGACGGCTCTCCCAGGCCACCGGGGCCATCTGCGTGCGCCGGGGTTTAAAGAGCGGCTTGCCGTCGGCATCAATTGTCTTGCGCTTCTCAGTACGGATAACATACGGAGCCACCCGGTCGCGTGAGACGCTGTCCATGTCCGGGAAGGCGTCGTTGTCCAGCAGGTTCATCAGGCGATGGAAGGCGTCGGTCTTCCCCTGATGGGGTGTAGCCGAAAGGAGCAGCACATAGGGCGCGGCCTCCGCCAGCCCCTTGCCGAGCTTGTAGCGGGCGACCTGATCGGTGCTGCCGCCCAGGCGGTGCGCTTCGTCCACGATCACCAGATCCCAACCAGCGGTAATCAGATCCTCGAACCGGCTGCAGTTGTATTCGGCAACGCGCTCGGCCGTCCAGCCGCGCCGCTTGTCCATGGGTTTGACCGAATCAAGCGAAACAATCACTTGGTCAAAAAGCAACCAAGGATTGCTTCGCAAGTGCGGAGTGCGCGGTGCGAGGTGCGTTTGTTCTGAAACTGCACTACGCACTTCGCACATCGCACTGGCAACGCGACCAAGCGTTGCCATATCGTCGCCCAGCACGAGTTGGAACTGTTCGTTGAAATGGGTCTGCATTTCCGCCACCCACTGGGTGGCGATGCCTTTTGGCGAGACGACCAGGGTTCGGCGCGCCAGCCCGCGCTGCTTAAGCTCGCGCATGACCAGCCCGGCCTCGATGGTCTTGCCGAGACCCACCTCGTCGGCCAGCAGGTAGCGCACGCGGTCGCCGGAGATGGCCCGTGACAAGGCGCGGATCTGGTGAGGCAGCGGAATGACGTTGGACTCCATGGGAGCCAGCAATACATGGCCCTCGGTGGCGCTGGTAGAGCCTTCAAGCACCTCGGCCACCTTGGCTGCGGCGGCCACATAGGCAATGCGTCCAGCCTCGATCTCCGGCTGCAGATCGGCACTCAGCGGCCGCAAGGCGGAGCGAGGCACGCGCACCATCGCGTCCTGGTTCGGCAACCAGACACGGCACACCGCCTGCCCCCACAAGGTCTGTTCTTCGATGACCTTGCATGCGCTGTTATGAACGGTGCTGTATTGCCACTCCTGACCAACGCTGGGAGATTTCATCCTTGAAGCTCCAGTGTCAGCCGGTTTGGCCTGATGGCGGAGCGTGACCAGTGCTGCTCCACAGCCTGGATAAATGCCGGACGAACCAGTTTGGACCGTTGCGCCAGCCAGTCATCTTGGCTAAATCGGAGATAGATGCCTTCCGCAGGCTGATCACTGAGTTTTGAGGTCGATAGGAATTTTTGAACTTCCGGGTATGCGAAGTGCCCGAGTGCGAGAACAGGAACTTGAGCAACACACATTTCCCTAAAGAGAGCATCCCGACGCTTTGAAGATAGAAATCGGCCAAATCGTTTGTCATAAACATCGAAACCAAGGAACCAATCCGGCAAACGGTCATAAAAAACCGAGTGCTGGGCATAGCACCATTCCCCGAAGAGTATGAAATGGTCGGAAAGATGCTCAAACAGCTTG
>JAGXSC010000077.1 GCA_018334075.1 Actinomycetota bacterium | reverse complement strand
TGGCGGAGGCGCGTGCGAATCGAACACACCCGGGACGCTCTTCACGCCCCACTACGGTTTTGAAGACCGCGGGAGCCACCAGGCCCCATCCGCCTCCAGGAATGGATTCTGGTGATTGCGAGGAAAAAACGCAAGAGCATACGGCTATATCGCGCTTTCTGCGTGCTTTTTGCCCGCTTTTTGCGCGCTTTCTCGCCCGCTCTCAGCTCTTGCGAAGAGAACGATAGTCCTTATCGCGCACGGTAAGTCCTTGCGCGTCGAAGTGCTCGAGCAGCGGGATCACATACTTGCGCGACACGCCGAGAGCGTCACGAATCTCAGCTGCCGTGGCCCTGCCGCGCTCACGAAGCAGCCCCGTGAGCCGCTCGCGCGCCAGCTCCATCGCCTTCGCCGAGAAGTGCAGCTCGTTGCCGAGTCGCACGACAAGGCCTTCCTTCACGAGGTTGCCTAAAGCGCCCCTGGCCGCCTTGATCTCCACGCCAGCCTCGGCTGCCAACTCCGAGATCGAAGCCGGAGAGAGCCCTTGCGCACGCACGATCGAAAGGAGCGCGGTGGTGGCCGACTCCATCTCGGCGATCGCCGAGACCCCTGCGGCGGGATGCCGCGTACGGCCGCCTTCGATGATGGCGACCTTAGCGGCCGCGGCCTCTTCGAGCACGGCGTCGAACACCTTGAAGGGAATCCTTCGATCGACAAGGTCCCTTAGCGCCCCGGTCGCGATGCCGGTGGCTTTCGGCTCGGCGGAGTGAAATTCGAGCAGGCTGCGCTCTATGGCCGCAACCATGTCATGCAAGGCGGTCTGCGTGACAAACCAGGTCTCGCCGCCAACCTTCAAGCGCTTGAGATCGGCGCGATTGAGCGCGTCGGCCACGACAGCCTTGGCGACGCCGAGCCGAAAGGCCGCCTCGGCGCTTGTCATCGGAATCCCCCGCGCGGCCAAAAGCAGAAGCGACGCCCTTGCCGGATCTCCCTGATCGAGGGCGCGCAATAGCTCGAGCTCCTGGTCTTTCAGGTTTGTCCGCCGAGGAGGTGACGTGTCCAATACCACACCGCCGCCAATGGTGTAGACCGGCGAGTAGGATCTGACTATGAAGCGATCGGCATAGCGCGGCATCAACACTTCTTCCAGCCGCACCTGCGCGAATGACGACTCGCCCGGCGCCAGGGTGTCGCCTTCGACAAGCAAAACCCTGCCCAGGACCTCGCGGGTCCCGTGGTGCACATGGACCCTCGAACCGGACTCGAAGGGCCTGTCCGAGCCGGGAAAGCCGAGGTAGGTGAAGCGCGCGTCAAAACGGTCGGTCGCCGAGAGGGACCCGGGAGCGGCAACGACATCTCCGCGCGCTATCTCATCGGTATCGATCCCCGAGATATTCAACGCGACTCTCTGCCCAGCTTGAGCCTTATCCACGATCGCAGAGTGCACCTGCACACCGCGAACTCGGCCGGAAATGCCCCTGGGGTATATCTCGACCGGATCATCGCGCGACGTGCTCCCCGACCAGAGCGTGCCAGTGACAACCGTGCCCGCGCCCGAGATGGTAAAAACCCTGTCGACCGGCAAGCGCATGGGCATGGCCGCTTGTCTCGGCGATGTCACATCCGCTATCCGGTCAAGAGCGGCGAGAAGCTCAGGAAGCCCCGTCTTGGTTTTCGCCGAGACAGCGACAACCTCTGCGCCCTCGATTGATGTTCCCACTAGCAGCTTGTTGATCTCTTCGGTGACAAGCTCGATCCATTCGGCATCCACCAGGTCCGCCTTTGTGAGTGCTACCACCGCTTTGCTTACGCCGAGTATGTCGATGATCGCGAGATGCTCTCGTGTTTGCGGCATGATGCCGTCATCAGCGGCGATGACGAAAAGCGCGACATCGATCCCTGTCGCGCCCGCCACCATGTGCCGCACGAATTTCTCGTGCCCAGGGACGTCGACAACGCCCATAACCCTGCCGCTTGGCAGGGTTAGCTGCGCGAAACCCAGCTCAATGGTAATTCCGCGGGCCTTCTCCTCGGCGAGACGATCAGGGTCGGTGCCTGTCAACGCTTCAACCAGAGATGATTTGCCGTGGTCGATATGACCGGCGGTACCAAGCACGAGCGAGAGCATGGTGCGCTTACTCCTCTGCGCCGATTGCGCGGGCGACAGCCTCGGCAACAAGAACGTCCTCGCCCTCAAGCAGGGTGCGCGGATCCAGCAGCAGCCGATCTTCGCTGATTCTCGCAACGACACAGCAAGGGCCGAGACGTAAGCGCCGCTCCAGCTCCATCACGCCGATTTGCGGCGCTACGATCGCAACTGCGGATGAGGGTATCTCCGCGGTTGGAAGCGCACCGCCGCCAGCTCGCGCCACGGTATCGATCACCTCGACTTGCACCGCCTCGCCGCACATCTCGCCAATGCGAGCCGAAAGACCCTCGGCGATCTTGCGGACCTCTTCGGCAGTGATCGTCAGCATGCGCAGGGTCGGGATCTCCTGGAAGGCTCGCTCCTGGTCGAGGTATGCGCGCAATGTGGCTTCGAGTGCGGCCAGCGTCATCTTGTCGAGCCGCAACGCGCGGGCTAGCGGATGCTTTTTCAGTACACCGATAATCTCGGAACGCCCCGCAATTATGCCGGCCTGCGCCCCTCCAAGCAGCTTGTCGCCGGAGCAGCTCACCAAAGATACACCGGCCGCTAGCGATTCGCCGACGGTTGGCTCATAAGGCAGTCCAAACCGGCGCAGATCAACCAGCACACCCGAGCCCTGGTCCTCAAAGACCGGAATCCCATGCTCCGCGCCGAGACGCACGAGTTCCTCGGTGTTGGCCTCCTCGGCAAAGCCGATCACGCGGTAGTTGCTAGAGTGCACCCGCAGTATCAGCCGGGTATCCTTCGAAAGCGCGTTTTCGTAGTCGCGCAGATGCGTCTTGTTGGTGGTGCCGACCTCGACCATTGTGGCTCCCGACTCGGCCATGATATCGGGAATCCTGAAGCTGCCGCCTATCTCGACCAACTGACCGCGGCTGACGATCACCTCACCGCCACGCGCAAGTCCCGATATGCCGAGAAGCACCGCGGCGGCGTTGTTGTTGACCGCCATGGCCGCCTCGGCGCCGGTCAGGCGGCAGATGAGTTCCTCGATATGGACGTGCCTGGATCCTCTCGCACCGGTCGTAGCATCGTATTCGAGAGTGGAGTACCCCCGTGCGATATCGACCACAGCATCGGCGGCAGCCCTGGAAAGCACCGCCCGGCCGAGATTGGTATGCAAGACCACGCCCGTGGCGTTGATGACCCTTCTCAGACTTGGCCGCACTTTTTCGGCGACCCTCAAGATGGCGCCGTCAACGATCGCTTCAACGTCGGCAGCTTGATCGCGCTCGGCCAAAATTCTTACGCGGGCACTGTCGATCGACTCGCGCACCGCCTCGACGACCAGAGTCCTTGGGTGACGCGAAAGCTCCTCGGCAAGGCGAGGCGAGGCAAGTACGTCATCGACTTTCGGAAGCGCCCGCAGGCGAGTCTGTGTGTCCATGCCGACATTCTACCCGAGTTCGCCCTGACCTGTGACGCATCTTCCGCTGAATCCTGAGCCGAAGGTCACTCGACTATCGTGATGTGCCCGGGATATCCGGCCTCAAAGCCGCCGATAACCACGGCTGGCTCGTCGCGCTCCTCGAGCGCGGACAGGAGCGCCT
>JAGXSC010000076.1 GCA_018334075.1 Actinomycetota bacterium | reverse complement strand
ACACTCGGCAAGGACAAGCCGCAAGTCGCCGAGTATTTCCGTGATGCCACGCTTGAGATAGCCGACCCCGCCGTTCTCAAGCAGGTCATAGACGAACTGGACAAGATACCGTTCGCCAGACTCGGAGCCGATGTCAAAGGCGACATCTTTGAATACCTGCTCACTCATTTGGGGACCTCGGCGCTCAACGGGCAGTTCCGCACGCCGAAGCAGATTCGCTCATTTATGGTGGCGATGTGCGACCCCGATTTCGGCGACACGATCTGCGACCCCGCCTGTGGCACGGCAGGATTCCTGATAGATGCGGTCGACTGGATTCTCGCCAAGTATTCCGAGACCACGCACGAAGCCCCAATCTATGGCGAGGACTGGCTGGATAAGCGCGGGCAGACGCTCGCCGAGGCGAAAGCCGAGTTCCCCAACTTGCAGACCTACGTGAAGGGCGCGGGTGAGAGGCTGCCCGACTGGAAGCGTCTTGAGGATTCCGTCTTTGGCTACGACGTTTCCCGTTCAATGATGCGTATTAGCACGATGAATCTTGTGTTGCACGGAATCGGACACGCGCAGGTCAAACGGGCGAATGTCCTGTCCGAACACGGCGGACTTTCGGAAGTCGACATAGACCGCAAGTACAACGTCGTTCTTGCCAACCCGCCGTTCGCGGGAACGCTGCCACAGGAATCAATAAGAGCCGACCTTCCGACAAAGGCGAAGAAGAGCGAGTTGCTGTTCCTCTCGCTGATGATGGAGTCACTTGCTGATGGGGGCAGATGTGCCGTTGTTATGCCCGAGGGTGCGCTTTTCGGGTCAACTGGGGCGCATAAGGAACTTCGCAGGAAGTTGCTGCACGACTACGAGGTTAGAGCCGTCGTGTCCCTCGGGACAGGGTTTTTCAAGCCCTACACGGGGGTGAAGACCTCGGTTCTCGTGTTCCGTAAGCCGATGAGCAAGCCGAACGGTGCGGCGACCAAGCAGGTGTGGTTCTACGAACTGCACGCCGACGGCTATGACCCAGACAAGACGCAGGCCGGCGGCAGACCAGAAACCCCGAATCTGAACGATATTCCTGCTCTGATGGGGGCGTGGGACGAATACAAGGAGACGGGATTTGCGACGCCTCCAGGTATCGCTGCGAACGCGGTTCTTCCCGCTGGCACCGACGAGCCGAAGTGCTGGCATGCCGACCTCACGACGATAGAGGCGAGTGATTACAACCTTTCGGCGAGCCGCTACAAGCCCCGCGTTGCGGGTGAAGTGTCCACCGAAAACCCCGCCGACCTCATCCGCGAGGTGCTGGCGCTGGAAGGCGAAATCACCATGGGACTGGAATCCCTGCTCGCGGAAGTTGAGGGCAAGTAGTGGACATAGTCCCTCTCGCAGAGTTGCTGGTGTTGAAAGACGCTGGTGTGTGGGGCGACGAGGACGAGGTGCACGGCACCATAGTTCTGCGTTCTACAAACGTCAAGAACGACGGCAGTATTGATTTCCGCAAGCAGGCAAGACGGGCGATTCCCGCGAAGAAGGTGGCGGAGAAGTCGCTGCAAGAGGGCGACATACTGCTGGAACGCTCCGGCGGCAGTCCTGCCCAGCCCGTGGGCCGAGTCGCATACTTTCGCGGCTACGAGCAGACGGTTGTCCACGGCAACTTCATAGGGCGTTTGCGTCCGAATCCCGACTTGGTGGAGCCGCGCTATTTGTTCCGTTTCCTGCACCGTCTTCACCAGACGGGCGGGACGCTGAGGTATCAGGCACAGACGACGGGGCTGCGAAACCTGAAGTTCAAGGAATACGAGCGACTGGACATACCCCTGCCGCCGCGTGATGAGCAGCGCCGTATCGCCCACCTGCTAGACGAAGCAGATAGGTTGCAGCGTCTTCGGAAAGAGGCGAACGAGAAGGCGCAAAGGATACTGCCAGCCCTGTTCGTTGAGATGTTCGGCGACCCCGAGACGAATCCGATGGGGTGGGAAATTAAGCCCCTCAAGGAAGTGGCAACGATACAGATAGGTCCCTTTGGGTCTTTACTGCACCAAAAAGATTACGTGGAAGGCGGAATCCCACTCATCAATCCGAAGCACATACAAGGCGGACGTATTGCCCCCAGCGCTTCAAATGCGATTACGCCTGAGAAGCATCACGCGCTAAAGAAGTACCAGTTGCGTGCTGGTGATGTCGTGATGGGGCGACGTGGTGAGATGGGGCGCTGTGCTGTCGTCGGAGCCGACGAAGACGGCTGGCTTTGCGGAACGGGCTCACTAATAATCCGACCCCTGCAAGACAGGGCGAGCGCCCCTTACCTGGCGTCCCTGTTGTCGCACAATGTAATGAGAAGGCGACTAGAGAGTCTTTCGTTGGGACTCACCCTACCGAACTTGAATGCGACAATTGTTCAGAACCTTCTTGTGATGCTGCCACCGAACGATCGACAGGTTGCCTTCAAAGATGCGCTGACGAGAACGAAGGGCGTAATCGCCAATCAGGCGGTTGCAGAACGTGGTCTCGGAGACGCTGTCGCCACCCTTCGCTCCCATCTTTTCGCAGGAGCGGTGTAGAAGGGGTCATTAGATAATCAGGCCGTGAAACACGCGGAAGTCCCATCCTCGCGCCTATAGGCAACCGTTCTGCCTGCACTTCAACCTCCGCGAAGCAGAAGGCCTCAGCGCTCAATCACCAACTCTTCCGCGTATCGATTGATACTGAAGATCTCTTGAGGGGCCTCAAAAGGGCTCAGTAAGCTGGGCTCTTTCGAGTTTTTCAATCTCATCACGCATCCTCTTTGGGCAGCTGCTCGGTGATATCACGCGGGAGCTTCGCCTCGATGGAAGCGTAGTAACGGGAAGCGAACGCGATCACGTCCCGGGCTTCCTTCTCACTCACCAGCCCCGACTGTTCGTAGATGGTCGTGTTCCGCTTGCGGCGCAGCTTCTGAAGTCGCCGGATCATCTGGGCATCTTCGGGCAGCGCCTCTTCCATAAACCGGAACGTGTTGTAGTGCTTGCCCTCGCCTCGCGGTCGGTAGCCGAGGTGGTTCATGTACGCGATCGATATCTGCAAGACGCCGTTGTACGCGATGGCAAACGCCCAGTCGAGATCGGTGCCGAGCATGGCCTCGGCGGCTCTGATGTCGCGCTTCGAGAGAGCCAAAAGCTCCGCGATCTCCCGCGGTGTGACCGTCACGCGCTCGACCGCGCGTCTGCTAAGTAGTTCTTCGAAGCTCATCTTCATCTCCTATGAGGAAGATCTTCGGACCAGAGAGTATGTCCGTCACGAAAGCTTGTCCGGTCTTGACCCTGCCAGCCCACTCCTCGCGCGTGTAGACGGTCGTATTGATTTCACGGCCGACCGCTCGCTCGGCTGCGTCGACCGCTTCATTCAAAGCGTCGAGATCGACATCACCAATTACAAGCACGTCTACGTCGGAGCGCATGTCTTCGACGTTCTTGGCGACCGATCCGTAGATAAGCGCGGCCTCCACATTGCCGATTGCGTCGAGTGAGTCGTGCAAGAACTCGGCGAGCCCGACCGTCTTGAAGACGATACTCTTTAGTTCGGGATAGATCGGAAAGTCGTTGTTAATCGTGAAGTAGCGGGCGTTTGCCTCTCGTGAACTGATTAGAAGTCCGACGCCCTCAAGTCGTTTGAGCTCGGCTTGCACAAGCGATGACGAGAGCCCGAGATCACGGATGAGCTGCTTTTGATAGAAGCGCTCGCCCGGATGGGTCAGGAAGAGCGTGAGCAAGGCCAACCGGGCCTTGGATGTAATCAGTGTTGAAAGCATAGTTACCTCATTTTCGGCACGATAGGGCCGTTTTCATGGTAACGAATTGATTGTAGCGCGTCAAAATGCATGTGTGTTTAGTCGGGCGTGTTTGTCATCTTGGCCCGGACTCATGCGGACTGCGGGCTTCTCGGTAGGACGGCGTCAGGACCACAAAGCCTTGCGCCACCTCAGTGGTTGCGGTGTTCCGGCTTGAACGCAGTTAGCGTATCTGCTAACCTTTGACCATGCCGTACACAATCGACTACTACAACAGGCGTGTCCGCGACGGCATCGAGTCGTGGCCGGTTGACGTGTTGGCGGACTATGTACGGCTGGTCGAGCTCCTGATCGAGTTCGGCCCCGATGTACGGATGCCACATTCGCGCGCGATGGGTGACGGGCTCTTCGAGCTCAGGCCACTTCGAAGCGTGAACTGGAAATCGCTCGCAGACGAATGAAGGAGGTTCGCGATGGCCAGAAGTGAATATCGTCCGGTCTCGCACGATCACGAGGCCTTCCTTGAGCGTGCGCGCAAGCGCAAGGGGTTCGATGAGGCCTATGACGAACTCGAAGACGAATATCTGCTCGTTCGCGAGTTGCTCTCCGCGCGCACTAATGCGGGGCTGACCCAGGAAGAGGTCGCCGCCTCCATGGGCACCACGAAGAGCGCTGTCTCTCGTTTGGAGGGCGCCGGCAAACACTCGCCTTCGGTGAGCACGCTCAAAAAGTATGCTCAGGCAGTGGGTTGCGATGTGGAGATCCGTCTGGTTCCCGCTCCTCGTCGAACGAAGGCTTCTACCTGACATCCGCGGCCAGTGATGTAGTCTCGGTCGCAGCCGTTGAAGGCCGCAGGTGATTTCAGAGGCGTGAAATAGCTGGAGTCGCTTCGAGGCGCATCCACCACACCACACGAGCGCGTAAGGTTTAGGGGGGCGTGACCCCGAAGTCGTCTTGAGACGTAGTGCGGGGTTCCTTCTACTCTTGGTGTGTCGAAGACCCAGAGAAGAAAGGAAACTCGCATGCACGATGATACCGCGCTCAAGTCGATGCTGGTCGAGCTGTGTCTAGACCGCATCGCCCTGTTCGAGGATTTCGAGAAGACCGAGACACGCGTGCTTGAAGACCTGCTGGCGGCACTGGCCATCGCC
>JAGXSC010000075.1 GCA_018334075.1 Actinomycetota bacterium | reverse complement strand
TGCTGCTTGCGGCAGGCAGCTCCGCTGCGATTGCTGCGGGCTTCGACGCTGGCGCGGTCATAAAAGCGATCGCGCCTGCCGTAAAAGGAGGAGGGGGCGGCAAGCCTGCGATGTCGCAGGCCGGAGGGAAGGACGCCTCGGGGATCGATTCGGCGCTTGCGCTCGCTCGCGAGACGCTTGCGCCAAACCGCGGGTAAGCGATGCGGATACTGGGATTGGATATCGGCGATCGCCGGGTTGGAGTCGCGCTAGGGGATTCCCGCAGCCGGATTGCGACACCGCTTGAGGTGCTTGCTGCCCCGCTCTCGCGCGATCTGGCGCCCCTGCACGCGATCATCGACGAGTACTCCATCGCTATGCTGGTAGTCGGTCTGCCGCTTACAATGAGCGGCGAAGAGGGCCCCCAGGCGAAGGCCGTTCGCGCCGAGGTCGAGATTTTGGCCCGACACTTGCCTGTAGATATCGTGTTTCAGGATGAGCGTCTGTCCTCGGCGCAGGCGAATCGGCAGATGGGAGCATGCGGTGTCTCGGCGAAAAAGCGTCGTGGAAGCGTTGATATGGTAGCTGCCGCGATAGTGCTCCAGACGTATTTTAATAGCCTTGATTGCACTTAGGAGACCGATAGATGAACCGAAGATCCGGCCGGAGGGCCGCTAACCCCGTTCCAGGCGCTCGCCGAAAAAAGCGCCTGGGCGGTATCGCGCTTGTGATGCTGGCGCTCCTGGCGCTTGGCGCCGGCGGTGTGTGGTACACGTTGTTTCGCGCCGAGTCGCCCCTCTACTACCTGGAAGCCGGCGAAATCGCCATGGTGGAGATCGAGCGCGGGGCCAGCACCGCATCGATAGCAAACGAGCTCGCGCAAGCCGGAGTGATAAAAAATCCCAACATGTTCAGGGTGCACTCACGCCTTGCCGAGGCTGACGGCCAGCTCAAGGCCGGTTCCTACTCATTTGAGATCGGCATGGACTACGATAGCGTCATCGGAAAGCTCAAGGCTGGCCCTCAAATAGGCTTTGCGACGGTAACTATTCCCGAGGGCTTCATCATTGAGCAGATTGCCGAGCGTTTTGAGGCCGAGGCTGGGATTCCATCTGAGGAGTTTCTCGCTCTGGCGAAAGACGGTGCACCTGAGTTCGCCGAAGAGCACCCCTATCTCGTCGGAGCTTTTGGCGACTCTCTTGAGGGCTTTCTGTTTCCAAAAACCTACAGGGTCCCAGAGGGAGCTACAGCGCGCGATGTCATCTCGATGATGCTTCGGCAGTTCGATAAAGAGATGGACGCCGTCGACATGGGTCCAGCAGAGGCTCGCGGGCAAACGGTGGAAGACATTGTGATCATTGCGTCTATCATCGAGAGAGAAACGAAGGTCGCCGCAGAGCGGCCAACGGTCGCATCCGTGATATACAATAGGCTGGCCAAAAACATGCGGCTTGAGATCGATGCAACCATAGAATATGTGCTGCCTGGCAACAGATTTCGTTTGAGGTACAAGGATCTCGAGATCGACAGTCCGTTTAACACCTACAGGTATCATGGCCTTACGCCGGGACCAATCGCCAACCCTGGCATCGCATCGATCGAGGCGGCGATAAGACCGGCCAACACGGAGTACCTCTATTACGTTTTGACCTCACCGGATGGTTCGCATACTTTTACGAGGACGTATGCGGAGCATCGGGCGGCCAGAGAAGAATCGAGGAGGGTGTTCGGTAGATGACATCGGCAATCTCACAAGACGCAGACACCAGTGTGGTCACCTTGAATGACACAAGTACAAGCGCTTCCAGCCTGCAAGGAGGGGAGTTTGCGCTCCTCGTTGAGGGGGCTTACAAGAGCTATCGCAACGGCTCGGCGGTAAGGGAGGTCGTCAACGACATCTCGATCTACGTCCGACCCGGGACGATCCACGGGCTTCTCGGCCCCAATGGGGCTGGCAAGACCACCACGATCAAGATGCTCCTCGGACTTGTGCGCCCGCAGGCGGGTCGATTCGAGATACTCGGCTATGAGGCGGCCCCCGAGGTCAGGCGCTATGCGGGCTTCCTGCCTGAGCAGCCGTACTTTTCACCTCACCTGACCGCAAATCAGGTGCTTCGAGTGATTGGGCGTACCCTGAAGATGCCCAAGGCGCAGCTTGAAGCGCAGGCTGATAAGTTGCTCTCTAAGGTTGGACTCGAGCACCGGGGGAAAGACCGGCTGTCGAGTTACTCTCGGGGCATGCTTCAGCGATTCGGGATCGCGCAGGCTCTTCTCGGCGATCCGAAGGTGCTGATCCTCGATGAGCCCGCATCGGGATTGGATCCGGTTGGCCAGCGCGATGTCCGAGACCTGATCAAGGGCCTTCGCGACGAAGGGATCACAGTGCTGCTCTCCTCCCACCAACTCTCCGAGGTGGAGGCGGTGTGCGATGAGGTTACGATAGTCAATCGCGGCAGGGTCGCCGCGAAAGGGGATATCGAGGATCTCTTGAAGGTGGCAGGGCAGGTCCTTGTCACGGCCGAAGGGGATGCCTCGCATCTGCCGGAGCGGGTAGTTGCGATCGCCGCGGATATCGGAAACGATGGATCCCGCTGGTTGATTTCGATTCCCGAGGGCTCGACCAGAGCCATCGTTGACGCGTTGGATGACGGTGGGTTTCGGGTAATTTCGCTCGTTCCTCGGCGGGAGTCGCTTGAGGAGTATTTTTCGCGTCTGATCGCCGGCTCGAACGGGGTGTCATGATGGCTTATCGGATATTTGCGATATTCTCCTCAATCATTGCCGATGCCCTGCACCGCAAGCTGTTCTACTCCGTTTTCCTCTTTGCCGGCGCCATGGCCGCCGCGATCCCATTTCTTCCGAGCTACGGACAGGGGGTAGTTGAGGCGGTATTTCGTGAGGTCGCTCTCGCTCTCATCTACGTTTTCGCGATGGTCGTGACGATCGCCTACACATCCACTCGTTTACCCTCCGAGATTGAGCGCCGGACGCTCTATCCCTTGCTGGCGCGTGGAGTTGGCAGGGGAGAGTATCTTCTCGGTACATGGCTTGGTATTAGCGCTGTCGTCGGATTGACGCTTTTTGCGATAGCCGCGGTCACTCTTGCAATCGGCTGGATCAACTACGATGTGCTCATGTGGAGGGTGTTGCTTGGGGTTTTTGCCATCTGGCTTGAGGCCAGCGTGATTGCAGCGGTGGGTATCGCGGTCGCCACTGTTGCCGGGCCTGTGATCGTTGCGGCCATTGCGCTTACATTCCTCTTCGTTGGACACGTGCGCTCGCTTCTCGTAGATCCGGGCACGCTTTTTTACACGCTCTATCCCTCGCTCGATACATTCAATGTCATCAATCCGGTTGCGCATGGTGATGGTTACTCGGCGGCTTACGCAGCAACGATGGTTGCAGTCTGGCTCGCTTACAGCGCTATTGCGCTTCTCGTCGCCGCCTCGCTGTTCGAGCGCAAGGATCTTTGATGACCATGGCCGCCACCTCGAAACTTTCGCGGGTCACTGTGGTGATAGCGCTCGCCGCGCTGCTTTTGGCGGGTCAGTTCGCCGCCGATAGGCAGGCGTTGGCCATCGCCAGGGATTCTGCCGCACTCGGGCGAGCGGGCTTTGCGTACCTCACAGGAGTGAGAACCTTCATAGCGGCGGTTCTCTGGAATCGCCTGGACCCGATCTTTCACGAATACTACGAGGATTTGACGCTAACCGAGCAAACCCAGATGCTGCCGACCATGCAGGCGGTCATCGCTCTTGATCCACAGTTCATAGATGCGTATTATGTGGCGGCCTGGATGCTCGCCCAGCGCGGATACGTTGAGACAGGGCTGGATATTGCGCGGCAAGGTGTCGAGAACAATCCGCGCTCCGGTATATTGCGCATGAACTATGCGCAGCTACTCTACCTTTTCGGGAGCGACACTCCTGCCGCCGTCGAGCAGGCTGATGCTGCGGTAGCAGGCGCTGAGTGGCGCGATCCCATAGAGCAACACGATGCGTACGCAATCTTTCGCGCCATCTATCGCTCCGCCGGCATGACAGAGCGCGAAGCTTTCATTCTCGGCGAGTTAGTGCGACTCGATGAGATTATCGGCGATGCGCTACCGGAAGGCGCGCACGACCACGATGGCGATGGAGTCCCCGACCACTAAGGAACCCTGGCGAATGAAGCTGCTCGTACCCGACCTCTATGTCTCCGATGTCCTGCGCGTAGACCTCGATGCCCTGTACGCCGAGGGCGTCGATACCCTGCTCATCGACCTTGACAACACACTGCTACCGCGAAATGGCACACAGGCGCCTTCGCGGATCATCGACTGGCTTAAAGGTGTCGAGGATCAAGGCTTCGCCATCTGCCTCGTCTCCAACAACTGGCATGCCTCGGCGATCACTGCCGCCGAGAAGTTAGGTGTCAGAATCGTCGCGAAAGCGAGCAAGCCGCTTCCTTTCGCGTTCAAAAAGGCACTGTCGATGCTAGATTCCGAGCCTCGGCGTACAGCGGTAATCGGCGATCAGATATTCACTGATGTTTTGGGGGGCAACTTGATGGGAATGAAGACGGTGCTCGTCCGGCCCTTGTCTGCAACCGATCTTCCCCATACCCTGTTGTTGCGGCGCTTAGAGGCGGTGGTACTGGCGGGCCGTGAGCCACTGTCGTAAGCTGCCGAAAGAATTCGTACTAGTGAGGGA
>JAGXSC010000074.1 GCA_018334075.1 Actinomycetota bacterium | reverse complement strand
AATACTCGGCGACTTGCGGCTTGTCCTTGCCGAGTGTCGCCATATACTGGAACACGTCGTCGCGCACGAAATCCCGCAACTCACGGCCAGACAAGAACCGCCACTTTGACCACCGATACTTCTGAGCATCGTCGGGATAGAGGCTCGTGGTGTTCCCGTTGCCCGATACCTGCGAGCGCAGTTCCCGAGCGGTCTCTTCCTCGTCCAATAGCCGCAGGAAGATGAGATACGAAATCTGCTCAATGTAGATGACGGGGTTGGTGACACCGCCCGCCCAAAGCGTGTCGGTAATTCGGTCAAGGCGTCTACGGATATCGGCGTTCACGCAACCCCCTGCTGGTCGTCTTCTGTTTGGAACACACTCTCGTTCATCTCTAACACTACCTGACGCAAACCGTCCACGCCAAAGAGTTCTACACCCCGGGTGCCCGCATCTTGCAAGGAAAGCGGAGGTTCAAATAGGTCGTCCACCGCAACCTTGCCCTTGATGACGCCTCGGTGCTTTAGCAGCGTGAGATATAAGGCTCGGTCGGGATCGTAATCCTTTGCTATGAGCCACGCGGAGAACAGTTCGTCCACCCGTTCTTCGCGCGACTTGACCTTGTGCAACCCGAGGGCAGCACGGACGAAATCCACCAGCGAACCTGACGGGCTTCGGTAAGCCCGCCGTAGGTTCTCTTCGTTGAAATACAGCGTGGGCCGGTTCAGCCTCTCGGCGAGTTCGTGTTCTTCTTGTTCCGTGAGAGGCTCCCCGTCACGAACCTTGGCGAGAATCGGGTCTTCGGCCACGCGATGCTGCACGGCCTTGACCCAGTTTGTCACATACTCGCGCTTGTCCACCCGCTCGCCGTCGGCACCGACCTCCACATAGGTGACGCCGATATACCACTCGTCTTCCAACCCGAGCTCTATGAGTTCTCTCAGGGGTATGGGTGACGGGGTCGTCGTTCCGCCGCCGCCACTGCCAGCCAACCCACTCGTTTCCCAACCCGTGTCCTCAAAGTACTCATGGTTGCGAAAGAAATCGTAGATGACGAACCGCTGCTTGCCGATATGGGGCGCTGTGCGTGTCCCACGCCCGCGCATCTGCTGATAGAGAATGGGGCTGCGAACACGGCGAGCCATCACAAGATGCAGCACTTCGCGCAAGTCAAAGCCTGTATCCAGCATCCCGACACTCACGCCCACCATCGGCAGGGCCTCCTTCTTGAATCTGCGAATAACGTCAGAGGCGTCTGGGATATCCAAGGTGATGAGCTCAGCGTAGCGCCCTTTGTGTTCGGGGTGCAGTTCGTTGAGATAGTAAGCCAAGCGTGCGGCGTGGTGCTTGGTGATGGCAAAGACAATCGCCTTGCCTGGAGCATCTTTCTGATACGGAGCCGAGTCCAGATAGTTCTCGTGAGCGAGACGGTCAAACTCTTCCATCATGAGGCGATTGGTCGCCTCGTTCGTCCACTCGCGCTCAAAGGCATTTGGGTCGTAGGCCTCACCATCAATCTCGGCACCTTCGGCGATGAGTTCGGTGATGCCTTCGGCGAAAACATACGGGGTCAAGTAGCCGTTCTTGAACGCTTCTTGTATCGGGTAGGCGAAGTCGGGCTTCCCCTCGGCGCACTGGTAGAAATCGTAGGTGTTTCGATCTATGTAGGCGGCAGGGGTAGCAGTCAGTCCGATGTGGACTGCGTCGAAGCGAGTGAGCGCACCCTGCCACGAACCGTAGATGCTGCGATGGCACTCATCCGTGATGACAACATCAAAGTAGCCAGCGGTGAAATCGCTCGCCTGCCCAATCATCGTTTGCAGCAGCGCCACGGTGACTTGCTGTTCTTGACGCTGCATACCTGCCTTGAGCCAGTAGGACGAGTAGTCGGAAAGGATGTCCTGCACGGCGCCGATCATCTGGTCAGCAAGTTGCTCGCGGTCTACGAGGATAAGCACTCTCTCGCACCACCGAGCGGCGAACAGGCGCTTGAGGTACAGGCACACAAGGTCGGTCTTACCCGTGCCCGTCGGAAGTTCTATGAGGAATCGTTTCTTGCCGAGCGTGAGCGCGTGGTCTAGCGCCGCCATTGCATCTTGCTGGTAGTCCCGAACCTCACGATGCTCACCCGTTCTCACATACGAATCGGGAATCGGCACCAAGGCAAGGGGCTTCTTCTCGGAATCTTTGAACGCCAGCCGCTCCATGTCTCGCTGCGAGAAAAATGTCGCCACAAGTCGGGCGTCCTCGTTGTTGAAATCCCAGAAGTAGGTGAGTTCGCCGTTGCTGAGGAAGATGTATCGGGCGTCCAGTTGTTGTGCGTAGTTGAGCGCCTGATTCTTGGCGGAATAGGGGTTGACGCTGGCCTTCTTCGCCTCAATGACCGCGAGCGGTCTGCCGTGGGAGTCGTACAGAGCGTAATCGGCGTGACCGTATTCCCCCTCGGCGCCCAGATTCGGGACGTGGACTTCGCGACGAATCTGGGATAGGTCGGTGGTGTTCCAGCCCGCCTGCTCCAACATCTTGTCTATCTTAGCGCGTGCATCGGCCTCGGCATCGTGCGGCAACGGAATCCTCCTTGACACCCCGGGCAGGGTGAATCTCCATAACCACAGTATGGAACACCGCGTCAAGGGCGGGAAATCGGGTAGCGTCCCTTACACCGAGTTTCGCCAACGAAACCCGGGACTTTTGCTGGTGGGCCCGAGTGGATGCGCGGGTTAGACTTCGGGAGCCGGAATCAGTTGGGCAAGGTGATGGCGCACGTGGTCGAGGTATGCGTCGATGACCTCGCTCAGTGTGATCGGCTTGGGCTCCCCATACCAGTCCACCCACACCGGCGTGGCAAGTTGGGGCTCTGGCATGACATCGAGTATGTGCCCGAGCAGTCTCGCATAGGCGACCCACACGTCGATGAGCAGCGACCAAGATGCTAGGTCGTAGCGTTCGACGACAACCCAACCGGGAGCGTCGTAGGGTGGGAAGTGGAGCTCATCCTCGAACTGGGCTCGCACGAACCGCTGATGATTGGTGGCCGTGGAGTCGACCAGGTGACCGAGAATCTGCCGCTTGGTCCAGGCGCCATCTCCACGGAACGCGTCCACGTCCGCATCATCGAGAACACGAAGCGGCGCCTCAGCAACGGACACGAGCAATCGCAGCTCATCGGCCCTTGAGATGGACATGCTCCCCCCTTCGCCGGTCTAACGTTCTTGCGGATAACTTGCGAACGAAGCGAGTCGAGTTGATCCGCGGGTTAGGCATCTCACCGTCGACTCATCAGCCTACTTGACCTACGGACTGTCGGGACAGGGCTTTTACGGCCTGAACGTGGTTGTCGATTCGCTCATTGAAGGACCGGGAGAGCGTGTCCACTACTTCGTCGAGCGTTCCGCCGAGCAGGTCGTACTCCTCATTTAGGTAGGGATCCGGCAAGCCCTGCTCCTGCGCGACGCGGGCGACAGCTTTAGCCTGGGCCGCATTGCTCTTGGCCGTGAACCCGTAAATACGACACTTGGTTGGGTCTGACAGCCGCTCGGTTCGCATGGCATCTGAGTAGACTACCGAGTACTTCCATTCGCCGAACTGATCAAGCCCTGGCAGGTCAATCTTCTTCACGTAGAAACTGACGTAACCGCCGTCCTTCTGGACGTACTCTCCGAACGTCACGTACAGATCGCCGCGTGTCTTGATCTCCTGTCGCACCGCCGCCGCCAATTTGTTGGCGATTTCATCGAGATAGCGATGTGCCCCTGACCTGGCCTGCTCCAGTAGATAGTAGTCAGCAAGGTACAAGCGAGCGCTCTCATCCAACTTCATCTTGATCCCTCCAAAAGCAGGTCTACCAGCAGTCTGTTCCGGTCAACAATCCGGTCAAAGCGAAGCCGCTCGCCAAAATCGGCATCCCGGGTTGCCGAGATCGCCCGAGCCTCCAAGTCTCTGATCTCATCCTCTGCACGTTCGTACGGACCAAGCGCCAGGTCGACGCCGAACCTTAGGAGGTTCTCTCGAGCAGTGGCCGATAGGCCGCCGCTACGGAGCAAGTCAAGGGCAACCTGGGCCAGGTCAGAATGCGAGAGGCCCACCCAGTCCACGAGGCCGGAAGAGGCATTGCCTCCGGGAGTCAGGTATATGCGGATCTTTGATTTACCGCGATACGCAGGGTTCCTGTCGATTGCGATGTCGTACCGGTCGAGCTGTCGATCGCTGCTGTTCGGATGGGCGCTCTGGCCGCTCTTGACCTTGTGTTCGATAAAGATCACATAGCCAGGGCACTCGATCACGACGTCGCAGGTGCATCCGACCGGGCTATCGTTGTGTCCGGGTGCGCTTCCGATGTAGACCTCCGCCTCGACGATGGCCTCGGTCGCATCAATGTCTCCAGGAATGGAAGGGTTCGAGAGTCGCATCAGGGACAGCAAGCCATCTAGATACCTCGCTCCGAGTCCGTGTGGCTTGGAGGGACTTAGGAAGTAGGCCAAGTACTGGGTATAGCGAGTCTCGGCCGTGCCGTGACCGCATGCGGACAGCACCGGCACGGGAATGCCTTCAGCCAGAATGACTCGCAGGGCTTGCGCCTCGCCGAGTCTCCGATTCTCCCAGTCTTGATGGTAGGCGGAGCGAATTCGCTCAATCGTCTCGGGGAGCTGTGATCCCGCAGTTGAATGTGCCAAATCCTCTTGGTTCTCGCGGCGTCGCGCCTCGACCACTCGCTCGATGACAACTGCTATGTTGGTCATGCGTCACCTCCCTGAGCTTATGGTCCCATGCACCTCTGACATGCTGCACCGAGCGGGCCCGGGCGCGAAATCGCTTTGAGGGCGCCTAACGCGTTGCGCGTCAACGGCGCGCAATGGCTTCGGGATCAGTTTACCTTACGGCGTCCGTTGGAAGCATTAGTTACTAAGTGAACGGCATGAAGACCGGCCGGCCGTGCGGATTGCCGGAATGCCATGGGCTCAGGCCCGCGTCTAAGCGCAAAGTGCAGGGTCGAGATGGCTCGATACGTCAGTAGCAGTAGACCGCTGCGAAGTCTCATTTAACGTGTCGCGCATGAGCAG
Organism: Actinomycetota bacterium; assembly: GCA_018334075.1. Lineage (NCBI taxonomy): Bacteria > Bacillati > Actinomycetota > Actinomycetota bacterium. The sequence continues at coordinate 14,249 of JAGXSC010000074.1, read as the reverse complement.
CCACCCACGCACCTGCAGGTCGATTCCACCTTCTGGCGTTCTGCTCGATGCGCTGGTTGGGTGCCTTCCACTGACCCTTCTGGGGCATAATTGTCTTGCATCGGGCAAACAGAGCCGCTATTCTGCAGATAATGCGCACGATTGAGATTGTAATTGACACGGTGCTGCACGAAAGAATCGGAGACGACGATGTTGCTCGAGTTCACAGTTGCCAACTACCGCTCCATACGTGATTCACAGACGCTCTCGATGATTGCGAGCGTCAAGGACGAACCACTCGCTGGAAACGCCGTGGCTCTCACCGCGCCAGGCCTGGAGACGACTCGTGCCTTGAGCATGGCAGCGGTGTACGGCCCCAATGCATCTGGCAAGACAAACGTCCTGAAAGCGCTGCTCTTCATGAAGAGCTTCATCGAGTCGTCCGCGCGATACCTAGAGGAGGGAGAGGCGACAGGCGTCGAGCCATTCTTGTTTGATGCGGACTCGAAGCGCAAACCCTCGTCCTTCGATATCGTACTGGCGCTCGACGGTGTCAGATTTGACTACGGTTTCGAACTCGACAGTGCCCGAGTGATACGAGAGTACCTGCACGCCTACCCTAAGGGGCGCAGGCAGACATGGTTCGAGCGTAACCACAAGAGCAACGGCACTGATGAGTGGTCGTTCAGCCGGACGAACTTCAAGATTGACAGAGAAGTCACCAGACTCGTGCGACCCAATGCGCTGCTACTCTCCGTCGCAGCCCAGTTCAATCACGAGCAATCGGCATTGGTCTACCGCTGGTTCAGCAGGAGACTGCGGTTCCTCAACCTCAGCGGCAAGGACAATATGTCACCCACTGTGACCGGCAGGATGATTGAACATGACAGTGGATTCGAGCGCGAGGTGGTCGACTTTCTTGCCGCGGCCGACATTCCGATAGCCGGGGCCAGGGTGAAGAGATCGCCCTTTGATCTCAGCGGAATGACGGGGCCAGCCAAGTCCCTGCTGAATATTCTCGTGGATGAGAAGGGGGCCGATGCCGACACACTGCAAATGATGGAAGTGAAGCTGGTTCACAAGTGTGCGGATGGGCATGAGGAGTTGCTGGATCTTGAAGAGGAGTCTGCCGGCACTCATAGGATGTTCTCGGTCGCTGGCCCTTGGTTGGATACGCTCAAGAACGGCTACACACTCGTAGTCGACGAACTCGATACCAGCCTACATCCGGACTTGGCCCGAGCGCTCTGCCGCATCATGACCAGAGAGTCGTCCAATCCCAATCACGCGCAACTCATCTTCACAACACACACTGTGCAGTTGCTTGATCGGGACGTACTGAGGCGCGACGCCATCTGGTTCACAGAAGCAGACGAGTGCGGGGCGACTGAGTTGTACCCCATGACTGAATTCAAGCCGCGCCCGAGTGAGGCCTTCGGTCGCGGGTACATGGCTGGCCGATACGGCGCTCTGCCCGAACTGAGCGGCAACCTGAAGGACCCTTCGTGAGCCGCGGCTCACGGCTTCCAAGGACTGCCACAAAGGAGCGAATCCCGCCCGCGACTGGTGATGTGTTCTTGGTTGTCACGGAAGGTGAAGTCACAGAGCCCGAGTATCTTGAGGCTCTGCGAGGGCGGCTGGGTATTGATGAGAAGCGATTCACAGTGTGTCAGGCGGAGGGAACAGACGCCGTCACTATCGTTCGGGAAGCGAAGGACAAGAAGAACCTTCGAATCCGGGAGGCGCGAAAGGGCGGCCCATCAACCGTGCCCTACGACCAAGTGTGGGTGGTCTTCGATACCGAGCGTCACGACATCAACAACAAGTTGTTGCCCGCTATCGACCAAGCGAGGGCGCTGGGGATTCAAGTAGCTCTCTCCAACCCAAGCATCGAGTATTGGTTCCTGCTGCATTTTGTCTACACGACGAGACCGTTTGTGTGCTGTACTGCGGTAATTAGGTACTTGAAAGACAACGGGTGGTCCGGCTACAGCAAGCGGCGGGGAGCGAACGACTACAGCAAGATCTTGGATTCAACGCTTCATGCCGCCGATTCCGCGTCGCGTTGTAGGGACTATCACAAAAAACCCGTTGAGAAGTCCGATCCCTCAACCTCCGTTGACAAGCTCGCACGAGCCATGAACGAAAGCGTCAAGAAGAGCCACCGGCTGCCGAGCGCGTAGGCATTTCTGAGTGCGCCTAACGCCCAGCACGTCAAAGGCGCGCAATGGCTTCGGGATCAGTATATCTTGCGGCGCCCGTTGGACGCACTAGTATGTGTGGGCCGACAAGCGCTCGGGAGGTGGCCTGTGGCGCCATGGACGTGATTGCGCGGTCTGCGGGCTTTCGCGCGCGATGAACGCCATGGCCTAGTCGAGCTGAGCGAACGCAAGCTCAGTCCAGATGACTCTCACAGTGAGTGCTTTTCACGTATCTGACGGATGACCTCCGAGTGAGAAATGACCTTGCCGGCTGCGATTTGGTCTTCAGCGACTCGCAGATCGCGGAGCAGCTCGATCTCATCGAGCATGCCCTCATAGACGGCGACATCGAGCAATACCGCAGTGCTCCGGCCGTGCTGCGTCAAGACCACAGGACGCTTGGTCGCATGCATCTGATCGATGACCGCCGAAGTGTTAGCGCGAAACTCAGTCACCGGGCGCACGTCGGTCGAGGGGCGAAGTGTTGCCATGATGGCCTCCGATCTCTAAGGACGCTACGGCGTACATAATAACGTACTGGGTCGGCTACCCGCAAGTGCCGGCAAGCCTTCCGGGGAGCGCCGCGGTCGGCCGCTCGATCCACGCGTTCAGCTACCAAAGGGTCACCGCGCAGGTGAGTCCGCACTGCTCGCCTCAAAGAAAGGGCGTGCCTGCTCGTCTGCCACGCGGCGGCGCTGCGCGATTCCGATTGCATCGGGCTCCGACAGTGCCGCGCTGAGCGCTGCGCAATCCAAGTCCCTGCAGTAGGCAGGAGCGCCGGGCTGCTGGCGCCATGACTCCACGAGCGAGCCGCTGTCGATGCCGTCGAAGCCCAGTTCCTCAATGAGGCGCAGTACCAGTTCTTGGCGACCGGGTCGTCGCCGGCAACTGAGAGACAGACAATGGGGTCGCTGGCCGTCAGGTTCGCCTGACTCCGAGACGACCGGCATCCCTACAGGTCGGCCGAATCCTGGTTCGCCTCTGCAACCCCGACACGCACGGAGGCTCCGCGCATCCGCTGGATGAGAGCCCAGGCTCCATACCCGATGCCGACACCGACAACGTTCAAGATCACATCGTCGATGTCCGCACTGCGACCGATGAGAAACTGGCTCACCTCGATGGCCAGCGACGCTTTCACACCGAAGATCAGCACACTGCGAAAGCGGCGCAAGCGTTCGCTCGCCAGCGGGGCGAGCAGGCCGAGGGGCACGAACAGCGCCACGTTCGCAGTAAGGTTCAAGAACGCCACCGAGCCCCAATCGCTCACCCGGTCGTTCTGAGTGAACAGGTAGGCCCAGACCGTGTTCATGGGGATGAGATTGAAGCTCCGATACCCACTCGTGATGGTCTCGAGGTACATCTCCAGGTCCCCGATGCCGTAGAAGCTCCGCGGCAGCAGCGTCTGTGATACGAGGGCGATACCGTACGCGGCGCACGTCGCAAAGAGCATCTCGTGAGACCAGGCGGGCACCTTTCTTCTGATGCCGAGGTAGAAAAGACGCAGCACAACGTAGACGGGGAACAGCACGATCACATAGCGCAGCATGTCCTGCACGAAGAACTCCACCAGGCGCAATCGCATCCTCCAACCCGCGCAGTTTCACCAGGTGCCCGCGAGGCTCGGTCTAACGATGTAGCGCCTAAGCTGCGCGGCTTGCTCTTACAGTATAAGCCAACTTCCTGCGCGTCGAGTTGAGGCGAACGCGAGCTCAGCCTGCCGAGGGCGGAACATCGAGTGCACCACCACGCCGCCCACCTCGAAGCGCGCCCGTCGCTCGAACCCCCAGAGCTCGTACAGTCTGACGTTGTCCGCGTTCTCGGTGTCGAGCGCGATCCCGGCAGAGCGAGATACGCGATCAGAGCGCGAGATTGCGTCCTGCATGAGTCGCTTCCCCCAGCCGCGGCCCTGAGCGCCGGGCCTCACGCCGATCATCAGAAGGTAATGGTGTGGTGCCCTGGGGACAGCCGCGCGCGTACCGCGGAAGTAGCGGTTCAGCAGGGCCGACCGGGTGGCGCCGAGACGCGGTAGGAGGGGTGCGAACCGAAGCGCCGCGGCCAGCATGCGCAGCCCGTTCGCGGCCGCGCCCCTCGGCGGCGGCTCAAGCAGCGCAGCGCCCACCAGCCGGCCCTCGGCGAAGAGCCCGCGCGGCGTGCCACCCATCAGGCGGTTCATGTCGAAGAGGTACGCGACGAAGGCAGCCCTCCGGCGGCATGACGATGTCCTCGCCTCGCCCATCTCCCGCGCCGCAGGGCCGAAGAGCATCACGAAGAGCGGGTCGTCGGCGAACGCAGTGCCCATCGTCTCCACGAAGGCGCGCCGATCCCGCCGCGTCAGATCGCGGAGCTCGGGTTCCGGAAGCGCATCGCTCATCGCGCGCATGCCGGATCTCGGTAGTGGTCCACCGCGAAGCTGAACAGCACCTTGAGCAGGAAGAGAAGCAGCACGACGAGCACCGGCGCCGGTACCCCCGGCAGGAGCGGGATCCAGCCGATGCCAACAGCGAGCAGGAGGCCGGCGACCAAGGCCTGCGTGTCGCGACCGCTTAGCAGGTTCACGGCCGACGCACCCGCGATCGTATACGCCCAGACGGCGATCGCCGGGGCCAGGCCGACGCCGAACGCCGCTGCCACTCCGATCACGTGAAAGTGAACCGCGATGAACATCCAGCGGTTCAGCGGACGCTTCACGTAGAATTCGTTTGTCGAGCGGGTGAAGTTGGCGACGCACCCTGCCGCGATGTCGACCGTCAGCGCCCAGCCGATGGCGATGCGCCACCAGGGGAGCACGGGCAGCCCTGGCCGGAGCAGCTCCGTTACGACAGTCGCGACACCGACGCCGAATACGACGATGACCGCGATCTGAACGGGCGACGCTGTCTCCCCCAGCACATCGTGAAGCGCCGAAGGTATCTTTAGCGTCTTCATGGCGAGGGCGACTCTGCGCCTGAGCCCGGCGCGGCGCCGGCCCGCGACGAAGAAGGACTCGCCCAAAGCCCGCGAAGCAGGCGCCAGGCCGGGGCGGGGTCGATGCTCTCCCCGCGCGAGAGTGCGGCCAACTCCCATTCATCAATCGCGCGGAAGAGGGCGACGGTAGCGGCGAGCAGCAACGGCCGATCGACGTCCGTGCGGATCACGCCTAGGGCGATCCCGTCGTCGAGCATCTGCCCGAACCAGGCGTCCAGCTCGGACACCCCCGCAACCTCCAGCTGGGCCAGAAGTGCGAGGTCGTCGGGGTGGGCGAGAAGATGGTGGCGCAGCGCAGCGCTCGTCGCCGCGAGCTGCTCCCAGAACAGATCCGGCGCCCCAGCAGCGCGCCACGGGCCCATGACGTCGCCCAAGCGCGCGTACACATCGCGCATGACCTCGGCAACGAGATCCCGCTTGCCGTCGAAGTACATGTACGCGGTCGTCTTGGAGATCTCCGCGTTCGCGATGATCCGATTGTACGAGGCTGCCTCGATCCCGTCCCGGGCGAGGTGCTCCCGGGCCACGGCAAGTATCTTCGAGCGTCGCTCCGCAGGGAGCCGACTGAATCGTGGTGAAGGCATGTACCGATAGTACACCCCGGCGGTACACAAGGCAAGGGGTATGTGCTGCCCCGGATCTCGGCGCCGAAGCGCGTTCGATGTGCAGGGCTGGCAGCTGTCCCTGACAGCTAAAACGCCCCTTCGAATATCTCAGCAGAGATCCCGAGGGGGCGTTTCTTAATCCATGGTGGGCGATAGTGAACGCGCTCCGAACCGGCTAACGTGGGCTACAAACTCTCTAGTTGAACGTCAGCTGACGAGTAGGCGGTGAGATCGATGCTCATACCGCCATCTAAAAGTCGGGCGCCCGCCGACTGAAAGAACGGGTCAGCCAGGGATCGCTTGGATAAGTCGGCCTTTTCTGTAACCGAACCCGGATGAAAGGTAAGCCTGTCTACTCCGGATCCGTGAGCCAGTTGCAGCGCTTGTTTCATGTGGTCAAGATGGTCATTCCAGCTAAAGAACACGTATTTCCACTCGATGAGCGTCAAGTGTGTCGTGAGGGCCTGGGCAGTGCGAGCGCTTCTCTGTTCGACCAGTGTCTTCATGTTGCGATACTGCCTGTCAAAGTCGCCGCCTACCTGATAGCGTGCGAGGGTATCTTGCGAGACTCCGTCGATGGAGAAATAGACGTGGTCCATGAGAAGGGCGGCCTCGATCTTCTCCTCGTTGTCTAACAAGAGCCCATTTGTCGAAGTAATGATGCGAATACCTGGATTATGCCGACGCAGGAGCCGAACCTCGGCAAGAATATCTGCCGAGAGGAATGGTTCACCCAGATTGAAGTATGAGACCTGCTTGATGCCATATTCGGCCAGCATCCTGGACACTTGTTCTATGTCTTCGAGGCTTAGCGAAGGCTGGCGACGAAGGGCAAGTAGTTCCTTTCGTCGACAAAGGCCACACTTGAGGTTACACAGCGCAGTGTTCTCAACCATGATGCCTCTACTTGGAACTCGACCAAGCACGGGTCCTCTTGCAAGGTCGCCCGCAGGGATTGGGGCGAGTTCAGGACACGTGGCGCATACGCTCGTGGGAAATTCTCGTGATGCCAGAGACTTCTGAAAAACCCGAACCGTCTCTCCAGAGAATATCTCCCCGAGGGTCTGAGATCGGAGATCGCCTATGCGACCCGTTCCATCGAAGTCCTGGCAGTTGCACGATACGGTCATGTCTGAGTTCACGCATATGTTGTAATCAGACTCACCCGCAAGTGCCTTGCAGTAAAGCGGGGTGCGGTCGTACCTATTCCAGGCGCTACGCATCGCTTCTCGAAGTTTCCATCCGAGCACGCGAAGCGACTCCATGGGCCCGTGATTCAATCCGGAGCTGGACCGAGCAGGGAGTCCTTCAGACAAGAATGTCCTCCTGACGGAATCTATAGTCAGTCCATTATAACTAGCCTGTAGCAGCCGTCCACGGGTGATCAGGCCGACGCGAGCCCGAAGGGCATAGCTCAAGCAGCAATCTATCGGGGGCTGGTAGCTGCCCCTACCAGCTAAAACGCCCCTTCAAATATCTCCGCAGAGATCCCGAGGGGGCGTTTCTTTATCAATGGTGGACGAGATCGGATTCGAACCGACAACCCCCTGCTTGCAAAGCAGGTGCGCTCCCGTTGCGCCACTCGCCCAATAATCCCAAGGCGCGCTTCGAAGCGACGCCCATGACCGACGGGCATTATAGCATGAGCTCACCGTGGTGGTGCCAGGCATCCAAAAAGAAAAAGCCCGCACCACAGGGGCGCGGACGATTGCTGTACTGTTAAAAGTGGTGCCGGGATGGCCTTCGCACCGCCCGAGGTTCCCCTACTGAGGATTCGCTTGAGAGTTATCGGTCTCGACGTTCTTGCCTTTCGATCCCGCTCTCACATATCCAGGGGCTTATGCCCGACTCTTCCGGATGAAAAACTACCCAAAAGACCTTCATCTGAAGGCTTTCTCTGCCATCCCGGCCAAACTCTGTGATTGGCTCACCGGATAACAATCACCTCACTTTTCAAGGTCCTCGAGCCGAATACTTTCGGCTACTCATATTATACCCAAATGCCCAAATCGTTTTACGTTTGTGCGGCAGGCATCTACCTCAGCGCATCAAGCTGTTCGCGCAATTGCTCCTCGGGCACCGCGCCCACCAATCTGCCCTTCACCGAACCATCGCTACCAACAAAAACGAAGCTGGGAAAAGCAGTCACGCCAAATTGCGCCATCAAAGCTCGCGCGCTCTCGTGGGTGTCCGCGTTAATTCGCTCGAACCTTACCTTGCCTTCATACTCTCTCTCTAGCCTGTCGACCACAGGCTTAATCGTTACGCACGCGGGTCACCAGTCGGTGAAGAACTCATACATCACCGCGACTCCAGTGGGTTCAATAGCAGGCGATTCGACCGCAGGACCTCGCTCAAGTGGTCCGACCCAGGCGACAAGGCCCGCATTGAAGTGGTAGACGGTCTCAAATCCCTGCTCACTTAGCCACTGAACCGCCGAAGCGGACCGATCTCCAATAGCACAATAAATCAGCAGGGGCTCCCCGCGATTCCACCCTTCCGCCACTGATGCCAGTTCGTTGACGGGAACATTTTCGGATCCGGCTATGTGGCCTGCTTCAAACTCCGTGGAGGTACGCACGTCAATGACGCGCACGCCTGCCGCCGCCAACTCGGCTGTTCGCGCAGCGTCAACATTCTCCACGCCTTCTACCGGTCGAAACAAGAGTAAGCCAAAGACGATGACGACAACCCCGAGCACCGCCCATACAGCATATTTCGCTACAGAACTCATTGGAGACCGCTTCTCCTCTCTATCTGAATTTCAATCATACCCCATAGGGTATGCTGATGACAATTGCCTTCCCACAAATTCTCCCTCCCCTTGAAAAAAGCGGATAATATCAGGACTAATAGTTCCCCGGACCGTTAGCGCCCATTTGGGCAGCGTGCAGGACAGAGGGGCCAGCACATGCAAAAATCAACGTCGCCTATCTTGACTCTCGATCAGGCCGAGCCTTTCAGGGCCCCGCTGCTTTCTGTCGATCGTCTCGGCAGGCAAGGCACCCTTTTGGCTCAAGCCCTCTCCTGGAACACAGGGCCGTCCCGCGCTGAGCTCCCACTGATTCCCCTGATCGATACGGCGGAGGCCGAGCTGTCACAGTGCAACCGGCTCCTTTCCGAGGCGATCCTGCACAAGCAACCGGTGTCTCCAGCCGCCGAGTGGCTGCTCGATAACCATTACCTGATACAAGGCCAGATCATGGCGGTCAGGGCAGATCTGCCGAAAGGATATGGACGCGAACTTCCGTGGAACACAGGGGGGCAGTTTGCGGGATACCCTCGTGTCTGGGCGCTGGCCGTGCATTTGTTGGCGCATGCGGACGCGCGCCTTGACGAGAGCAACCTGGCGGCTTTCATCGAAGGATTCCAAGAGGTCGACCCTCTGTCCATCGGCGAAGTGTGGGCCGTTCCAATCATGCTGCGAGCCGCTCTCGTCGAAAACGTGCGGCGACTGGCTGGCAAGGTGACCGAAGCGCACATCGTCGGGCGCCGCGCAGATGAATACGCCGACCGCTTGCTTACCTTTTCGCAGGAAGACATCGATAAACTCGATATCGAAAGCCATCTGCTGAGTATCAAAGACAGCGCCCGATCGCTTTCCTTCTTCGTTGCGCGTCTTTCTCAGCGCCTGAGTGGTCAGGACCTTATTGCTGAGACAACAGAAGCATGGCTGCGGCAACAACTGTCGACGCTCGGCATGCCACTGGATGAGCTGAGTCTGAACCTTCAGCACGAACAGGCGGCAGACCAGGTGTCCATCGCCAACACCATAACCTCCATCCGGTTTGTGGAGGCCAAAGAGTGGCGCGTCTTTTTCGAACAGACAAGCTTTGTCGAGCAGGCGCTGCGAGAAGATCCTGCCGGCACCTATCCGAGAATGGACTTTGCGAGTCGCGACCGTTACCGCCACGCTCTCGAACAGCTCGCCAAACGATCTCCTTTGAGCGAAGTCATCGTGGCGGAGGCGACAGTCTCGCTATGCCTTGAAGCACTGAAGGAAAAACCCGGTGGGCACGTGAGAGGGCATGTCGGCAGCTACCTCATCGGCTCGGGGCGGTACGCCCTCGAGAAGGCGGTAGGCTACAAACCGCGAACCCGAGAGTGGCTGTACAGGGGACCGCTCGCCAAAAGGTGGCTCTTCTACTGGGGGCTGATCGGCGTACAAACCGCGCTTCTAGCCGGAGCCTTGATCGCCTGGATGGCGTTCATTGGAACCGCGACGTATGTCATCGCGATACTCTCTCTGCTCGCCGTGATTCCGCTGTCCGAGCTTGCGGCGCGGGCCACAAATAGAATCGCTTCCTGGGTATTCCCCCCTCGGGTGCTGCCAAAACTCGATTACCTTGAGCCGGTCACCAGCGCACATCGGACTTTAGTGGTGGTTCCAGCGCTGCTTTCTTCGGTCGAGTCTGTACGCCGAGTCCTCGATAACCTTGAGATCGCCCATGTGGCGAACAGAGACGACAACATCGGCTTTGCCCTACTCGGAGATCTAAAGCCGGCAGAGAGCAAGCATGCGCCAGGCGACGAGGCACTGCTGGGCACAGCAATAAAGGGTGTTGAGGCACTAAACGAGCGCTATTTGGAGGAGTACGGCAGCGCGCCTTTCTCGGTGTTCCTCAGGGAGCGCCGTCACAGCCCAGCCGAAGGCGCCTGGATGGGCTGGGAGCGCAAGCGAGGATCGCTCGTGGATTTGAACCGCTGGCTGAAGGGCGCTCACGACACCTCGTTCTCGCACATCATCGCCGACAGCGCCTTTTTGCGATCGGTCACCTTTGTCATCACTCTTGACGCCGATACCATCCTTCCTCGCGACTGCGCGCGCAAGCTTATCGGCACAATTGCCCACCCGCTAAATCGGGCCGAGTGGAGAGAAGGCGAGCCACTGGTTCGCGCGGGATACGGCCTGGTGCAACCCCGAGTGGGGATGACGCTGGGTTCCTCGGCGCGCTCCTTTTTCGGCTGGCTGCATTCGGGTGAAACCGGCATCGATCCGTACGCCGGAGCCGTCTCGGATACCTATCAGGATGTATTCGGGGAGGGCAGTTTTACCGGCAAGGGCATCTACGAGGTGAACCTGTTCGCCGCGGTGCTGGATGGGCGACTTCCTGAAAACACTTTGCTCTCGCACGATCTGATTGAGGGAGGGTACCTGCGGGTACTGCTCGCTTCAGACGTGGAGGTTCTCGATGAGCATCCCGCGACCTATCTGGCGCAGGCCGCTCGCATGCATCGCTGGGTGCGAGGTGACTGGCAAACCCTTCCCTGGCTCTTTCCGAGGGTTCAAACCGCCGCCGGCGCCGAAAAAAACCCGCTTTCGTTTCTCCATCGCTGGAAGATCGTAGACAATCTCCGTCGAAGCCTACACGCGCCTTCCCTGCTCGCGCTTATGCTTATCGGATGGCTGCTTACCCCAGCAGCCGCCTGGGCCTGGCCGCTGGTCATCACATTGATCGTGCTTTTCCCGGTCTACTTTTCCTTCTTCAACTCACTGCTCTCCCACACAAAGAGCACTTCTCTTGCCAGCCTTTTCGATAGCGTTCTTCGCGATTTCGCCAGAGACTCGTCACACGCTGCCTTGACACTGATTTTACTCCCGCATCAGGCACAGATGAAACTTGACGCGATCCTTCGTGCGCTTTGGCGAATGCTCGTGTCGCGCAAAAAGTTATTGGAGTGGGAGACGGCCGCCGATGTGGAGCGCAGGATCAAAGACGACCTTGTCGGCTACGTTCGTCGCCTCGGTCCGGCCGCGTTTGTCGCGACAGCGCTTTTGGTTCCGTCTCTGTTTTACTTTCCCGATCGCGCGTTGCCATTTTTGATCCTGGCTTCGCTTTGGATCGCCTCACCCGTGATCGCCTGGCGAATTTCATTGCGCAAAGCCGAGAAAATCGATCCCTTGAGTGCGGATGACCATCTGACCCTCAGAAAACACGCTCGGCGAACGTGGCGATTTTTCGAGACCTTCGTCACGCCGGAGGGCAACTATCTAGCGCCGGACAATTTTCAGGAAGACCCGAAGGGCGAGGTCGCCTGGCGCACTTCTCCGACCAATATCGGCATGCAGCTTCTATCTACCCTAAGCGCTTATGATCTTGGCTATCTCACGCTCAGGGAGCTTGTCTCGCGAAGCGCTGACACCCTCAACTCCCTGGTCGGCCTCGAGAAGCACTCCGGTCACTATTACAATTGGTATGACATCAAAACAAAGCAGCCACTACCGCCGAAATATGTGTCGACGGTGGACAGCGGAAACCTTGCCGGCCATCTCCTCGTCTTTCGGATAGGGCTACTGGAGGCCTCGGAAGGTCCGGTGCTCGCCCCCGCGTTGCTCGATGGATTGGCTGACACGATATCGCTGGCCGTCGATGGCCTTAGCCATGCCGAGCGTTCTGGTCTCGACGAGACGGTCAGAGCGCTGGGTGAGTCCCTGGCGGAGTTCTCCCGGGACATCAGCCTGCTGGAGCAACCGCAAAATCTGGGTGAATGGCACGCGCTTCTGTGTCGCCTGGAGGAGTTGTTCGCCTCGATTCCCCGCCTTGAGAGCTCGCGGCTGGAGAGCTCGCCTCTCGAGGCGATCGACGCCCGGCTTCGAGAGATGCGCTCGCTCATCGATATGCTGGCACCGTGGAGCGAAAACCTCCTGGATCCCCCGGCATCGCTTTTCGATGATCCTCGCGCCGCCGCTCTATCCCCCCTTCTCGAGCACGTGCCGAGCCTGGTAGGACTGGCCGAGGGACTTCAGGGTGCCTTGGCGGCCCTGGACTCCATCGCCGCCGATCCCTTCGGCGAGTCGGAGAAGGATCGCGACCTTGCGGCTGCCTGGGCAAGTAAGCTGAGTCAGGAACTCCGAGACACCCGTCCCCGATGCCAGGAGCTACTCGCGAGATTGAAGATAGACGCCGCGATTTCTCGGCAGATATGGGAACGAACGGATTTCGGCCTGCTCTTCGACAAAGAGCGCCTTCTCTTCGCGATTGGCTACAACACCGCCGAGGGCCGGCTGGATCAATCCTACTATGACATGCTGGCCAGTGAGTGCAGGCTTGCCAGTTACCTGGCTGTCGCCAAAGGCGATGTGCCGCTGGAGCATTGGTTCCGGCTAAGCAGGGCGGTCACTCGCACGCCCGCGGGCCAAAAGGCCCTGCTGTCGTGGAGCGCGTCGATGTTCGAATACCTGATGCCATTGCTCGTAATGCGAACCTGGCCTCTCACTTTATTGGGTGAAACGTGCTCCGCCGTTGTCAAAAGACAGATTCAGTACGGCAAAGAGCGCGGAGTGCCCTGGGGAGTGTCCGAATCGGCCTTCAACGCCAAGGATGCGGATTTGGTCTACCAGTACCAGGCGTTCGGGGTACCTGGTCTCGGACTCAAGCGCGGTCTTTCCAGCGATCTTGTCATTGCACCCTACGCCACGGCGCTCGCGCTTCCGTATGCGCCGAAGGAGGCGCTGGAAAACCTCGAAGCCCTCGCAAAAGCGGGAGGCTGCGGTCACTATGGCTACTACGAGGCGCTGGACTTTACTCCGGGACGCGTTCCGGCGGGAGCAAAACGTGCGGTGGTAAAGGCCTACTTCGCTCACCACCAGGGCATGAGCCTGGTTGCGTTCGCGAACATGCTCACCAACCATCGCATGAGAGAGCGCTTCCACAGCGACCCCATCGTCCGCTCGGCTGAGCTGTTGTTGCAAGAGCGCGTTCCCCGGAGCATCTCCACCGCGCAGCCCCACATCGAGGAGGTCGAGCATGTGCGGACCTCCCGGGAGCCTATCGTGCCCCCGCGACGCTCCTACCCTCTGGCGGATACCCCGGTTCCTTCCACGCACTTCCTTTCGAACGGCCGGTACTCGGTCATGGTCACCAACGGAGGGGGCGGTTACAGCCGCTGGGAGGATATGGCTGTCACCCGATACAGAGAAGACGTTACCCGGGACTGCTGGGGGCAGTTCCTGTACCTGCGAGATACTGAAAGCGGCGAAGTCTGGAACGCCACGCACAACCCCGGCCCCACCAGGCCCGATGAATACTATGTGATATTCTCGGCCGACAAAGCGGAGTATCGGCGGCGTGACGGCAATATCGCTTGTCATCTCGAGGTATCGGTATCTCCCGAGGACGACATCGAGGTCAGGCGCCTGACTGTCTCCAACGAAGGGTATGAGCCCAGGTCTCTGGAGGTGACCTCGTATTTCGAGGTGGCGCTGGCGGCTCAAGGTGCTGACCAGGCCCATCGCAGTTTTTCGAACCTCTTTGTCGAGACGGAAGCCCTTGAGAGCCTGAGAACCTTGCTTTTCACCCGGCGTCCCCGCTCTTCGCAAGAGCCTCGCCGCTTCGGTATACACACCCTGGCGTGTGAGATCGCCGAGGAGTGCCCCTGGTCTTACGAGACAGATCGGGCCGCTTTTCTCGGCAGGCTTCATGGCGCCAACAATCCAGTCGCGATCTCGGCAGGCGGAGATTTGACCCGCACGACAGGGGCTGTGCTTGACCCGGTG
>JAGXSC010000073.1 GCA_018334075.1 Actinomycetota bacterium | reverse complement strand
TGTTTGCAGACGGTATATACTTCGCTAACCAAAGTTCTAAGAGTATTAACTATTGTGATGGTGGATACTGGACAGGTGGCTCTGGCAGTGGTAAAGTATACATGTTCCTAGCCTCTGTAGCTGTTGGAAATGCTTACACACCAAAAGGTCCAACTAGTCAACTGCCTCCAAAAGGATATCATTCCTATTGGGCAAAGGCTGGATATTCTGGAGTTAGAAATGATGAGATCATTGTTTTTGATCTGAGTCAGATTCGTCTAGATTATTTACTTGAAATTGAATATTAAGGAAACAAAATGCTTATTGAGAAAATGAAACAAGACCAACTTGCTTTTCGTAAGTCTGGTGATAAAGAAAAAGTATCAACTTTGACTTTTATTTTAGGTGTATTGACTCAAAAGAAAAAGTCAACTGATGAAGATGCTGTTGCTCTTATCAAGTCTATCATAAAATCTATTCGGACAAGTCTTGAAGGTCATAAAGAAAAACTTAAACAGTATGAAGAAGAAATTGCTTTTATGGAAAGTTATCTTCCCGCACAGTTGAGTGAAGAAGAGATTCGTGATTTCTTGGACACTGCTGTACAGAATGGTGATAAGATTACTATGAGTTTCATGGGTAAAATTAACATGGTTGCTAAAGCTGCTGGCAAAACAGTAGATAATCAATTAGCAAAGACTATTCTTCAAGCTTATCTAGTTTAAAATAATATTGGCCTGTAACTTAAAAGAGGATTTATGAAAAAGATTATCTCAACTAATGGCATGGTAACAAAATATCTGCATGACAATGGAACTGAAACTTCTTTTAAAAAACAGTTGTCAGGCCAATATGACTCTTCTTTAGATTATCCAGATTTTAAAAATAAACAAAAATATAGTTTAGTGTTATCCTGTTCTCATGGTTGTCAATTATCTTGTTCTTTTTGTCATTTAACACAAAATAACAAACAGTTTAAAAAGATCTCTGCCGAAGATGTAATTCTAAACATTAAATCTGTGATAGAAGACCAAGTAACAGAGGATCCTACTCTCAAAAATCGATACATTAAACTGTGCTGGATGGGTGAAGGTGAACCACTTCTGAATTATGAAATGATTAGGTATGTCACTGAAGAAATTCTTTATTGGGTAAAAGATAATCAATATGCCAAAGGGTTAGATGGGGTGGACATTTCAACATCTATGCCTAAAGTTAAAAGAGAAGTCATTGATGATCTTAATGATTTTAACAAATGTCTTTTACAATTTAATAAAAATCCAAATAATATTGAAAAGACACCACTAAGGTTATTTTATTCATTACACTCTGTTAAGGATGAAATTCGTTCAGAGATGATGCCTAAAACAATTAATATTCATGATGCAGTGCTTAACATGAAACATGTAAGTCACGTATTCGGCATTGACACTATTTTCCATTACACTTGGATTAATGGCAAGAATGACTCAAGTGAGGATGTTGATAATCTAATTAAATTTTGGATTGCCAATAATCTATCTAAGAGTCAACTTCGTATCCTCCGTTACAACAGTGGCTTAAATAAAGACCAAGAGAGTGGGAACTTAAGTGAGATTGTTTCAAAACTTAAGAAGTCTATTCCTAATCTTAAAGTCCAGCACTCTGCTGGTAAAGATGTTCAATCCTCTTGTGGGATGTTCAATTAATGATTCTAAATTGATTAAGATCATTATCAATCTTAACGGAATAAGGTAACATAATAAGACAAACAAGCCAGAGAGATCTGGCTTTATTTCATTATGGAGGACTAATGCAGTATCAACATAAAATTATAAAACGCGACGGACGCACAGAACAATTTGATGAACGTAAAGTTTACAATGCAGTATATCAAGCAGCACTAGCCAATTCTTCATTATCAATCACAGCAGAACATCTTGCTGATCAAGTCACAGAACACATTATTAAAAATCTCAATGAGAATAAGTCAGTATCAAATGTTCAAAAAATGATTGAAGATTTCCTTATGTCTAATCCAAAGACATATGACATAGCCAGAACTTATATTGAGTATAGGCACGATAGAGATAAAATCCGTGAAGGTAATGGGAAACTTTATAATGACATATCTGGCTTCTTAGAACAAACAGCAGAAGAGTTTACACGTGAGAATGCCAACAAACCAAGCAACGTTGTAAACACGCATAGAGACCTCTTAGCGGGTATTTTAAGTAAGCATATAGCATTGACACAGATACTACCAAAAAACCTCTCAGAATGGCATACAAGCGGTTTTGGACACATCCATGACTTAGATTATCTAATCAGCCCTCTGACTAACTGTTGTCTAGTTAATTATCAAGATATGCTAGAAAATGGTTTCCATATTGGAAATGCTTTCATTGAAAAACCTAAATCTATTGGTGTGGCTACAACAGTACTGACTCAGATCATTCAGGCAGTGGCCTCCAGCCAATATGGTGGACAGACTTGCGCACATATTGATACAGGTTTAAAACAATATGTTGAATTAACTTATAAGAAGAATCAAAAATTTCTCGACCAAATCAGAAATCACAGTAAATCTTGTGCTTATGTCATGACTAATGAAGATGTCTATGATGCAATGCAAACCCTTATTTACCAAGTCAATACGTTAATGAGTGTAAATGGTCAGTCACCATTTATCACCATTAGTCTTGGTTTAGATACCTCAGAATTTGGTAGAATGATTACTCGTAACTATTTAAAAATCCACAGAGAGGGTTTAGGTAAGGATAAAGTAACGCCTGTGTTCCCAAAAGTAATTTTCTTCCTTGAAGAAGGTGTCAATATGAACCCTGGTGATCCTAACTATGATTTAAAACAACTGGCAATGGAATGTTGTGCAGAGAGAATTTATCCAGATTTTATTTCAGTCCCTAGAAATAAACTAGTCACAAAATCTTCAAAAGGTCATGTTACTAGCATGGGTAAACAGTAATACTGCCCATGTAAAATCTCTCTAAAACGGGAAAACCCAGACCGGGCAATCCGTTGCTAAAACATAGTAAAACTCCTTGTCATTAAGGAGGAAATATGAAGAAAATTCGTGATACAGAATATTTTATTACAGAAAGTGGTGAAGTAATTAGCCCTTTTGGTAGGAAAATTAAACCATGGAAAGAGAATAATACAGGATATCTTTTAGTAAGAATCAGAAGAAATAAAAAATCTTTATGTCTTAGGTTACATAGAATTTTAGCAGAGGCGTACTTACCCAATCCAGAAGGTAAGACCTATGTTAAACATAAAAATGACAACATAGAAGATAATTCTCTTATAAACCTTGAGTGGGGCGACAGACCAGATAATACACAAGAGGGTTATGATAATGGTTGCTATCATTTTGTTAATAGAAAACACAAAGTTAAAGCAGTGGCTAAAGATACAGGAAAAGAATTTATCTTTGAAAGTATAAGATCTCTTGCTGATACTTTGAATCTAAATCGTAAAAATGTTACTGCAATCTTAAAAGGAAGAAAAGTTAATAACTATAATTACGAGTTTTACTATGAAATGCCCAACGACTAACCGTGATGAATGTAGCGGTGTAGGATATAAGCTAATGATGTCCGAAACGGGAGACACCTTTTAAGGTGAAGATATAGTCTGATCTGCATGGGAACATGCAGCAGTTCATAAAAGAACGGGGAGAGGTTTGCGGCCTCTCTTGAACACAATGTGTAGAAGTTTCCTTTCTTATTTTGCTACAGAACAAGGTGAGAAATACGATGGTAGATTTAATCTTGGAGTAGTATCTTTGAATTTACCAATGATTGCTAAAGATTCTGTCAGTAATGGTAAACTTTTCCTGGAAGAACTTTATAAGCATATGCAAACAGCTTATCAAGCACATATGCTAAGGATCAACCGTCTGAAGGGAACCAAAGCTAAACAGAATCCTGTCATGTTTGTTGAAGGTGCCTTGGCTAGACTTGACCCAGAAGAAACTATTGACAAACTCTTTTACGATGGGTATGCTTCAGCAAGTTTTGGTTACGTAGGGTTGTATGAAGCAATTCAAATTCTCTACCCAAATTGTAGCTTAGAAAAATATAAAGCTTATGGAGAAAAAATCCTAACACTTATGTCAGAGATGTCAGAGTATTACAAAAATAAAACAGGTATTGGTTTTGGCATCTATGGTACGCCAGCAGAATCTTTATGTTACAAATTTGCCAGTAAAATCAATGATAAGTTCCCTGGTACCCTTGATAAAGACTACTTGACAAACTCCTTCCATGTTCCTGTAGACCAACAAGTTGATCCTTTTACTAAATGGAATGTTGAATCAGGGTTTGACTTTATCAGTTCAGGTGGTAATATTGGATATGTTGAGACACCAAATCTGAAGCACAACATGCAAGGACTGGAAGCATTAATCAACTATGGCTATGAAAATATACATTATTTTGGTATTAATCAACCTGTAGATCAGTGTTTGAAATGTGGATTCCATGGAGAGTTTACAGCAACAGCAGAAGGGTTTGAGTGTCCTGATTGTGGAAACTCTGAAGAAGGGACAATCAATGTCATTCGAAGAGTCTCAGGCTACTTATCAGCACCTAATAGCAGACCTTTTAACAAAGGTAAAATGCAGGAAGTGGTGAATAGGGTTAAACATACAGAGGGTTAGTTATGACTTTAGTAGAAGCACTTTGCATAGTATTTATGTTTGGATTGCTAGTTTCTCCTTTTATATGTTTTTGTGCATCAATAACGCTATGGACAAATACCTTTAAAGAGCTTACCTTAAAAGAACATGTACAAATAAGTGCTGTACTTAGTATATTCTTAACTACTACATTTTTATTACAACATCTTTATTACAACATCTTATGAGGATAGATTATGAAAACAGTAAATAAATTACCAGAGGTTGGCACTAAGGAGTGGGGTAACTTAATAGAGAATGAGTTTGCAATAGTTGAAATCCCTAAAAAACCTGTATCCTCTTACAAGGAGATTATGGAAGCTTTGGAGTGGTACTTAGGTGATGGTGTTACACCACTAAGTTCTGATTGTATTTATGAGATTATTAATCAAGAGCACGATCCGATTGAAACTATTGCATATGCTTTAGACTATTACAGGAATCGGTAATGAATTATTCAGGTTACATTTTTGGTGACTTGGTTAATGGAGAGGGAGCCAGGTGCTCCCTTTTTGTTTCTGGGTGTTCACAAGGTTGTGAAGGATGCTTCAACAAAGAGACATGGAACTATAATCATGGTCAACCGTTTACTAAAGATTTTCAAGACAACTTGTTGAAAGATTTGAAAAAACCTTTCATTAGTGGGTTAAGCATCTTGGGAGGAAACCCTTTAGAAAGAAAAAATTTTGACACAGTATTAAAGCTTTGCTATGCTGTTAAACAAGATATGCCAGAAAAGAGTATTTGGCTGTGGTGTGGGCAAACAATGCAAGAGATAAAAAATAACTTGATTTATGCTCAAATCCTAGATACAGTTGATGTCATCATAGATGGGAAGTTTGTGAAAGATCTTCCTACAAAGAAACCTTTTAGAGGATCTGACAACCAAGTTTTATGGAGAAAAGTTAATGGTGAATTTAGAAACATGGGATGAATATGTAGATCGTGTTAGTAGAGCAAGACATGTTCTACTTGATAATTATCAAGAGTTCTTTTACTACCATGGTGCTTGTGTTGCGATGAGTTTGTGGTTGCCAGAAGACCATACTACACTCTTTCGTTGTAAGAGATTGGTAATAAAAGCTAAAACAAAAGCACTGATCTTACAGGATAGAGTCTTAACTTACAGAGAAGATGAAGCTTACAAATAAGGTAAAAATATGATCCATAATACAAATCAAAAACGTGTTATCAAACTTCCAGTATTAGCTTACAAGCTCCTGTTGGAAAAAGTTTGTGAAAATGTTACAACTTGGGTTGTTACACAAAAAGAACCTCTATACAAAGGTGGCACTCGATCGTTTGAGTTCATGGGCGTTATCTACGTTGAGGAAGATGAGAGTTCCCAGAATGGTACGTCAAAATGGTTTAACCATGAATAGTTCTAGCTTTTGTTATGACCTGTTAGATAAAATAAATAAGATAGTGGAATCTCATTATGAGAACGATTGGGATTTAGATGTCTTAAAAATTTGTCTATCTGTAGAGGATTGGTATGAACTAAGACGTGATGAGAAATCACTAATGTTTCTGAATCAACTTACTGGTTATAATGACTTAAAGTTTTCAAACTTTAAATTGGAAATTTATTCAACTATTAAGAAGTCATATATTCTTGTAGACAGATACAGAGTATGTGAGTTTCTTAATGTGGAAATGCCTAGTGATGAATTTAATCTGTGGGGTGAACACAAGATTGAACTATAGGTGACAGCATGTTTATATGTCTTTGCAATAAAATTAATGACAAAATGCTACAAAAAGTTATAAAAGATTTTTCTTGTAAGTCATTGGAAGATGTGCAAAGATACTTACCAGTTGCCACTTGTTGTGGAAAATGTAGACAAACTATAATTGAGGTGTTACATGAAAAAGATGATAGCTCTTTGTCTGACTCTGTTTTGTAGTACAGCAATGGCTGAAGATAAAGTTACAGTAGAGCGGGTATATAATGGATACTCCGCTGTTAATAAAATTTACATCATGAATGATAATATTAATGGAAAATTCTGTTATATTGTGTATAATGATGCAGGTAGTAATGCAATGTACTGTTTTGATAAACAAAAATAATTTACTTTAAACTGAGGAGAGTAGAATAGTGACACATCATTTTGGGTTCCCCCTTCTGGATATTGCAGTTCTTGTTGGAGTTCTTGCACTATCAATCCTTG
>JAGXSC010000072.1 GCA_018334075.1 Actinomycetota bacterium | reverse complement strand
GGAACGAGCCTCTCTAGCGCCTGCTTCAACCGGCCGAGCTCTACCGGCTTGACAAGATAATCGACGGCCGACACCTCAAACGCCTTGACCGCATGTTCGCTGTGCGCCGTGACAAATATTACCGAGGGAGGACGATCCAGCTGGATCAACATCTCCGCGAGCTGAGTCCCGGACATGCCCGGCATATCGATGTCCAGAAAAACAACGTCGTAAGGGATAGCCTTGATCAGCTGAGATGCCTCCGACGCATTTGACGCCTCACCTATGACCTCAACGCCGCCCGCCTCATCCAGCAAGTATCGAAGCTCGGACCGAGCTGGCGCTTCATCATCGACCACAAGGGCTTTGAGAGTCACTTGCATCCTCCTGCCGCGCCGATATCGGCGATCGTTAGCGTGACCGTGGTCCCGACGCCCTCGACACTGCTGACGCCAACGCCCGAACCTGGTCCAAAGTGCCCCTTCAGCCTATCATGCACATTTGTCAGCGCAATCCCAAGCCCTACTCCAATTCCTGGCTCAAGAACATGAGGAAGCCGCTCGGCAGGGATTCCGACTCCATCGTCTGCCACAGAGATAACCAGCTTCTCGTCACTGAATGCTGCAGCTATTCGGATTCTCAAGATGCCTTCGGCGCGCATACCATGCTGGATGGAGTTTTCAACCACCGGTTGGATGATAAATGCCGGTACGCGAAACTCCAGCACGCTGGGATCGATATTCTCGGAAACTTCAATTCTCTCCCCGAACCTCGCACGCTCGAAGTGGAGATAGGTCCTGACGTACTCAAGCTCCGAGGAGAGCGCGACCGGCTCCTCGCTGGTTTCAAGCGTCCGCCGATAGAATCGCGCGAAATCCCTCAACAGTTCCCTGGCCTGCGGAGGATCGGTGCGAATCATCGACGCGATAGTGTTGATCGTGTTGAACAGGAAGTGCGGGTTTATCTGAGCTTGCAGCGCTTTTAGCTCCATGCGGTAGGCCAACTCTGTCTGGCGATCCAGCTCAGAGAGCTCAAGCTGCGTTGAGAGGAGCTTAGCTAATCCTTCGGCCATGGCCAGCTGCGTCTCATTCAGCAAGTGGGGGGAGGTGTAGTAGAACTTGAGCGTTCCGCAGGGCCTATTGCGAATCTCCAGTGGAACAATTATCGCGGCACGCAACGAGCAGTTCCAATCCGGACATCCGATATCCTCCCGAAACGAAAGAACCCTGTGCTCCATGTGCTCTAGGGCCTCGTGAGTCGCATTCGTAAGGATCGGGCCTCCCGCTATGTGATGATCCTGGCCGAGACCGACAAACCCAAGGACTCTCTCGGTATCCGTTATTGCGACCGCCGCCGCTTCTGTGCGCTGCATCGCAATGCGGCATACAGCTTGCGCGCTCTCCTCGGTAAGGCCCTGCCGAAAATAACCCAGACTCTCATTCGCGATCTCGAGAATAAGATGGGACTGGCGCGCGCGCAGGTGATCGGGGCGTAACACAAACCTCGTTATCACGCTTCCCAGCGCCACAACCAGCAGGCCGATCAGCGCCATTGTCGTCAGCCACGATGGCTGATCGAGAACTATGACGCTCCATGCGGCGATGATAGACAAAACGACAACACCAACGAGAAGCAGGGTGTCCAAAATCACTGTACGCCTCGAAATCATGTATGCCTTGACTCTCCCGGCTCGTGTCATGCCGGGCCAACCATAAGGAGCAGCTTCCCGTTCATTTCCACTCCCCGAAATCGAGAATACAGTGCCCTGGATGGCGCGTTCTCTGCCTGGGTGCATAGATGAACCGTGTCCACTCCGGCTCGCCTGAGAAAACTCACGGCGTCTCTGAACAGCACCGACCCCACCCCTTTACGACGCGATTCAGGCTCGACCGCAATCCGCCCTATGCTTCCACTACCACACTCCAAGGTGGACAGAGTATATCCGATAATTACGCCATCTTCTTCTCCCACCATGAAGCGCTGCCCGACTAGCGCCGATACCAACTTGGGGATGTCGTAAGCCCAAAATGGCTCAAAACAGCGATGATCCAGGCGCAAGATCGTAGGTATGTCTTCGGCAACCGCAGGTCTGATGAGAATACCGGAGGGCAACTCTGAAGCGCACTGCTCGGCTTCGTCGGCGTCAAACTCGATGACGAGCATTGTTTCTCGAACGTTCATCCCCAAAGACTCGTAATCCTTAGCCAGGCTCTTTGGTACGGGCGGACTCAGTATCTGCGCATACCCCATTGCCCTGGCGGTCGAGTATGCGGCCTTGACCAACCCGCGAAAGTGGGCGTTGCCTCCCCAGACACCAAGTATCGCCAGTATGTTCAGGTGCTCTCGCCAGTTATCTACAATAACGACTCCGCCAAAGGCGTCCTTGATGACCCGCCACTCTCCCTCACGATGAAAGCGAAAAAAATCTTGCTGGCTGCGAAAGATACGAGAAGGGCCGACCGTCTCCCACAGGTTCAACAGGTCCTCCTCGGCGGCGGGACGCGGTTTCACCTTCCCGCCTGCCTACTCGCTCCTGAGCACAGGGAAACGCCCGGAAATGGCCGTGCGGTCGATCTGGCGCTCACCGGTAAATAGCGGCCTCAGAGCGACGTCATCCCATATCCGATCCATCAACATTGGCCAACGACGCTGGAAGTCAAAGTAGTTGTGGCAATTCTCGAGCGCGTAGCTCGAGGCATCCTTCAGTGCGACGCGCGCAACCTTGAAGTACTGTCCTCCGCCTTTCCCCGACAGCCCCCTGAGGATCGCGGTCAAAAGCGCCCGCCACACAACGGATGAACCGAGGAAGCCACCGGGATATGGCATCATGGATTCAGGAGTAACCTGCCTCAGGTCAACCTGCGATTTCGCAAACTCGAGCTTGCGATGCTCGTATACGAATCGATAAACATCCTGGCGAAAGTGTACGGCAGGATTAGCGGGGTGCGGAGGTTGATGAATCACATGCCACTCTCCGTCCAGGAAGACATCTCCACCGTGCATTCTTGCGTTGATAAC
Organism: Actinomycetota bacterium; assembly: GCA_018334075.1. NCBI lineage: Bacteria > Bacillati > Actinomycetota > Actinomycetota bacterium. The sequence continues at coordinate 26,904 of JAGXSC010000072.1, read as the reverse complement.
GTAGTCAATATCCTCGCCGCGCATAACCCAAGGATCGAAACTCACATTGCAGTACATATCACGGTGAAGTGCAAGGCAGCCACCAAAAGCTATCGAGGTCGGCTGAATCCTAGGTGGAGCGTCAACCTGGGCCAACGCTTCATTGACCGCATCTTCCTGTCGCCAAAATATGTCATACCAGTGCGGATCAGAATATCGCTGATGCTTGCCGTCCGCATCAGTGTAGTAGCCTGACTTGGCGAGAATTGGGCGTCCGTCGTCCAGCTGTTCGCCCAAACCCTCCATCGCGCGCTGCAAAAATGCCTTATCTGTGATGACCTGATCGTCATCAAGGAACACAACGCTTTCGTGGCCCAATACCGCTGCAGCCATCAATCCCACATTGCGAACAGCCCCGTAACCCATGAGGCTGACTCCATCTATCATGTCCGCGAACTCTATCTGCTCCAACCTGCGATGAAGCGAGCCGAGCTCGGCTGGCCCAAACACCAGCGCATCGATTCCTGGGAAATCTTCGAGAATAGCCCGCACCCTGTCCTCGGCAGCGTGTTCTATGCCATGATCCGTAGCGGCCACTATGAGCACAACCTGCCCAAGACCTTCAACTTCCTCCAGGGAGCGCAGGCAATCTGGCAAGGTGCCGTCGGAATCAACAGGGGTCGGATGGTCGTATACCGTAAGCGGGCTGTCAGAGATACGACCTCGCCGTCGGGTCCAAAACGTCGGAATGATCACACACGGTGTCACAGGCAAACTCCTCGCTTATTATTTTTCGCTCCGTCCGGGCAAGCTCTCGCCCGGCAACTCGCACACACGATGATACCGTGAGCCTTCGCTGCAGTCAGTAATCCAAATGAGCCTCATCGATATCCGTTTGCTTGCTCAAGCAGCGCTCCACTGCTTTCTTGATGATCTGATAAGGCTGGGCGCCGATGAGAAGTTCATTGCATATTAGTACCGCCGGAGTTGATTCAACCCCCAGCGTCGCACCTAGCTTGCGAAACTGGCTCAATCGCTCGTCATACTTGCCAGTGCTCCAGGCCTCCTCGACTGTCTCCGGATCGAGCCCCTGCCCCTTACCGATATCGAGCAAGATGCCACGATCTCCGATATCCAGGCCCGCTTCAAAATACGCCGAGAAGATCGCTGCATGAAGCTCCTTGTGGGCTGGATCACCGGCATCCCGGCCAATCTCGGCCATAGCCATGGCCGAGTGTGTGTTCGGCAAAAAATCAGGCAGCACCATCGAGGCGCCTTCGCGGGCAGCAGCCTTGATAAGGTACTCTTCAACCCTCTCCGAATGCCCGGCCTGAGCCTGCTCGGCAAGTTTGATACCGGCCTCTGGCATGTCAGGACGCAGCTCGAACGGCGCCAGCACCAACTCAACATCGTACTCCGAAAGCATCCGTTCGAACCTGAACCGGTCGACAAAACAAAACGGTCAAGTGTAGTCGAAGAACACCAATATGCGCGGTTTTATCTCAGGGTCTTTCACTCGGCTATACCCAACCCTTCATTGCACTCCAGGCACGCCCCTTTGGCCAAGGCGGTCTCCACTACAGTGTACCCCGAACGCCTGATGACGAGCGCGCCGCACTTTGGACAGACGGTATCCCGCCCTTCTCCACAATCAATATTGCCGAGATAGACGTGGTGAAGTCCGGCGCTTCGCCCGATCTGCCTTCCCCGAATCAACAACTCTAAAGGTGTCGGCTCAAATCCAGCATAATCCAGGCACGGGATAAAGCGCGTGAGGTGCCACGGGGTCGCCGGCCCCAGGCTACCAGCTATCCATCGAGCAATGTCGCCTAGCTCCTCCGAAGAGTCATTGATCCCCGGAACAAGATTCGTCACTACCTCAACGTGCATTCCATATTGATGGAGCGCCCTTTCGGCAGCGCGTGTAATCGACTGAAGATCCGAGACTCCGCATAGCCGGCGATACGTTTCTGAGCGAAAGCCCTTGATATCGACTCGCCACACATCGATAAGCCCGCCGAGAGCATCCAATCCTGCAGGCGTGATATACCCGTTGGTCACCATGACAGTAAAGAGTCCAGCGGCCCTGCATGCTTTGGCCACGTCACACACATACTCAATCCAGATTACCGGCTCATTATAGGTAAACGCCACCCCGGGACAGAGATTGGCCTGCGCCAAACCGACCAGCGTGTCAGGATCGATAGAGCGCAGCTCACAGCCAGCCATATCTGGACTCGCCCGGCTTATGCGCCAATTCTGACAGTGGCCACAGCGCATCGAGCATCCAAGGCTACCCACCGAGAGCACCGAGACACCTGGGCGATAGTGATACACAGGCTTCTTTTCGATCGGATCCACGGCCAGGGAAGACACTTTGCCGTAGGTAAGCGCATAGAGAACTCCCGCTTCGTGGCGCCTGACGCCACACACCCCAACACCGCCTTCACTGATGCGGCAGGAGTTCGGGCACACTTCGCAAACGACAGAATCTCCCTCATGCCGCCACAGTATTGCGCGCATATGAACACCCAACCTCGAACACGAACTTTAGCCCGGAGCGATCTTTACCTGGTTTTTCCCAAACCTCTTCGCCTCGTAAAGTGCCTGATCCGCCGATTCCAACAGGTCAACCTCTGACTGCCCATCCCCTGACAGCGCTGCCACCCCGATAGAGATGCTTATGGCCGGGAACCTATCCTCGTTGGCCAGAGATCCCACATTCTCGACCTTCGCCGCGCCTACTGCGGCACGGAGCTTCTCGGCTACTGCGAATGCCGCTGTCTTTGTGGTCATTGGCAGTATCAATGCAAACTCATCTCCGCCGTAACGTACGAGCAAATCCGAGTCGCGGGTTTCAGCTCTCATCGCGACAGCACAAGCTCTTAGAACCGCATCTCCCCCTTGATGTCCGTAAACATCGTTGAACTGCTTGAAGTCATCGACATCGATCATCAGAACGGATAGCGGATATCTGTAGCGATGAGCCCTTGAGACCTCCTCGGCAAGTCGCTCATCGAAGATTGATCGGTTTCCTAGCTCGGTCAACGCATCTGTGCTGCACGCCAGCTCCATCGAGGTCATCAGCTTAAGATAGCGCTTGTGTTGTTGTGGGAAGCAAAGTTCCCAGGTGGAGTTCCCCCTAAGCACCGCGATAGCGTGATCGACACATGTTGAGTAGCCACAGGCGCCACAGTCGAGAGCCTCCTTCCTCGACGCAAAGCCACCGTCGCGCAATTCAGCATCTACCTGCTCTGCTGTCAACGGGGTTTCGAGCACCGTTTGCGGTTGATATTTCCTTCTAAGCTCAATCGCTGGCAGATGGCGAAGTAACTCCCTGTTCTGGACAGAGGCGGGATGCGCTGCCTCCTTGTCGGCCAGCATGATATTGCGCTTTGCATAGACGGTGAGATCCGGCCGAACGGCTGGACCATCTATACAACCATCGCAATTAAGCATGTCGACAATGGCAGGAGCGGTTTCTCCACCAGCGATCGCGAACAAGAGATCGTCGAGCTCGCTCAAACCCCTGACGACAGCAACCGTTCCATCTGTCTGGTCGCGATTGAGCACAATCCGTCGCGGAAAGCCATCGGTCAGCGACACTTGCTTTTCTGGAGTCGCCTTTCTTTGGCCATTTCGGTTCAATCCCGAGGGCCTCGCCGCCACTTGCACATCCGACAGCAAGCGCTCAAGCTCCTTAAAGTCGATTGCGACGTCTACAGCGCCCTCGAACTGCGGATCAAACACCTCATCTTTGCGGGCGAAGCATGGCGACACATACACAACAGCCGTTCCTTCGGGATACATCTTTTTGATCAAACGCGCCTGTGCGATATATGGCGGAACGATCGGAGCGAGTGCGCCAACCATTCCTGGATGGTATTTGCGCACCCAGTCCACGACAACGGGGCACGTTGAGCGAAGCGAAAAGGCTCCAGTGAACCGGACATGATGCCGCTCATACTCCTCGGCTACCATATCTTCACCCAGCGCTGTGGATTCAACCCCGAAAAATCCCGCGGATTGCAGCAACCACTCAACCTCAGGTGGAAGGCGCGGGTGCAGAGCAGCCACATACTCTGTAGCCAATAAGGCGACTACTTTGTTCTCGCCAAACAGAAGCTCCCGCACCCGAGGCAGGTCATCTCGAACTACAAAGCCTCGACCGCACTCAGAAACACAGATTCCGCACTTGACGCACCGCGACTCGATGATTTCCGCGCTACCTGTGGACATTCTGATCGCGCGCGCAGGGCATTGTCTTACGCAGCGCAGGCAAAACTCACACTGCTTTTCCCGGCGCTCGAATAAAAAGCCCACTGTAGACGCTCCGAGCTGAGCGGCCACTTTGGAGCTATCGTCTACTTTTGCCGGATCCAAAGCCTGCACCTCCAAAACCATGCCACACACAAAGCGCTTATCTGGGTCGAGTGGAGATACCCAGACCCACACGCTGAAGTGTCGCATACAATGGCAAGCCCAAGCCATAGACGACCACGGCTTGGCCAAAACCTACTGCAACTACTCCGAGCCCGTACATGGCTAGCCAGCTACCCTCAAGGTCGATGCCTAATACGGGAATCGCATAAAGCCCAAGGCCTGCGAGTAACACCGGTAGGTATGCGGGCACTATCAACGCATTGCTTATCACGGGGCCCAGCAAGGCCACCAATGGCTTCGCCCTGTTCCTCCAGGCCCAGATAGTACCGATGAGGGTCGCCAGGGCACCGAAAACCACGTCCAGCAGCGCTATCGGTCCCACTTGCGTTATGAGAAAAGCGTTTGCTGCAGCGGTTCCTACAGTCAGCCCAGGCATCGCAGCAGGCGTAATTAGCGCCAACACTGTAAGCGCCTCGCTCAATCGGAACTGCACCAATCCCCACCCAAGATACATGGGCATTTGCAGCACCGCCAGCGTCAGTACCGCATAAAGAGCGGCGATTATCCCGGCTTGAGCAACGTATCTGGTGCGATTCATCGATGGCCCTTCGACTCGACAGGTCCAAAGAATTCTATCAGCGACAGGCCAAACAACCAACAGCCGCGACTTACATGCGACCGCGTGGAAGCCTGACTGTGAATATCGAGCCCTCTCCTACGGTGCTGCTCACCTCGATGGTGCCTTTTATGCCATCGACGATCGTCTTCGCAATGGGCAGACCGAGCCCAAAGCCGCCGGTTCTCTTTGACCGCGAGACATCGGAACGATAGAAGCGCTCGAATATGCTCTCTGCCTCCTCGGGGTGTATCCCGATGCCGGTATCGGCGACCTCAATCACGATCGTATCCCTCTTCCGGCGCGTCTGAACGGAAACGCTGCCTTTTTCGGTGTATTTTGCCGCATTGTCGACAAGAATCGAGATCATATCCCCTACCTTGTCCGAATCTCCGATCATTATCAGCTGTCCCTCTTCAGGCCCAATGAACTCCAGCCCTTTTGACATGTATCTGGTCGCTGCGGCTGCCAGGGTCTCTCGGCAAACTGCATTCACGTCAAACCTCACGCTCTGAATCTCCATGGTTTTCTCATCGCGAACAAGCGCTAAGAGATCCTTGCACAGCCGAGCCATTCGATTGGATTCGCGGTCGATGGCAGCGATTGCCTCGGCCTGAACCTCAGGATCAGCGGTGCCCCACTTCTTGAGGATGTTCGTATAGCCTCTGATGCCCGCAACCGGAGTGGCAAGCTCATGCGACGCATCGGCGATGAAACGAGTCTGGGCCTCCGCTTTTCGCTGTAATCGGTCGATAAGGGCGTTGAGCACCTTGGCCAACCTGCTTATCTCGTGCTCGCCTTCTTCGGGCAGGCGGACGTCAAGTCTTCCGGCATCTATGGATTCGGCGGCCAGCCGAAGATTGTCGACCAGCTTCAAAATCCTGCCGAGGGTCATCTGGACAACAATAATCATGGCAAGGGCCGCAACAGCCGCATGCGCGAACATCGGCGAGCGAACCGCATCGATAACCTGCTCTTCATTGATTGAGCGATGCGTAATGATCAGCACACCCCTTGAGCCGTCTGGCAGCTCCAGCGGGACATGCGTGACATAAATCGGTAGTGCCGCCGGGAAAAACATCCCCCGGAAGGGAGCCGTCTCTCCTACGGTTGACCGAAGTATCTGATCGCTATCGAGAGCTTCTTCCAGGCGAGCCGGATCCTGGATCACCGTGGGATCGGGCGTATTGACCCAAAGTAGCCCTCCTTTGGAATCATATAGCGCCACATGCGATTCGGGCGCTCCCCAGCCGGCAACGAAAGCACTCAGCCGCAAGACGAGGGCTCTCCAAGATTCAGTGCCGACAAGATCGGGTGACTCCTGTCTGACAGAGTCGACGTGCATCCGAACTACATCGCTTATATCACCAACTACCTGCTTAGAATGCTCTTTTGCGACGGTCACCATGCCTTCGTAGACTATCGCGTAAGATACCAGCGAGATACCTCCGACGGCGAGTACCGAAAACAGCACCGAGATTACCAGCAACCATGCCCGTATTGTCAGGCGGCGCACAATCTTCACCCTTTAGCGAAGAAGTATCCGACTCCACGAATCGTCTGTATTATCGTATTGTCGCGATCGCCGATCTTGCCTCGCAAGTGACACACAAAGACCTCGATAACGTTACTGTCCGATGACTGTTGGCCCCCCCAGACCTCCGAGATTATCTCATCTCTCGAAATAACGCGGCCGGCGTTGGAGGCAAGATAACTGAGCAGGTCATACTCTTTTGCTGTCAGGTCAAGTGGCTTGCCTTTCATGGTGGCTCGGCGAGAGCTAGGGTCAAGGACAACTCCCGAAGCCTCAATGGGCGCTGGCGAGCGTTTGCTCTCAGCTCTTTTCAGCAAAGCTCTTACCCGGGAAAGCAACTCCGTGATCTCAAATGGTTTTCGAAGGTAGTCATCAGCCCCGGCGTCAAAACCGGTGACCAGGTCTTTAGGCTCGGACAACGCAGTGAGCATCAAAATTGGAACCGCATCGCCACGTCCCCTGAGTCGGCGGGCGATCTCCATGCCATCCATGGAGGGCAGCAGGATATCCAGAATCACAAGGTCCGGAGATTCTTGCTCGATAAGAGCCAGGGCCTCTTCGCCGTCGGAGGATTTGATGACCGAGTAGCCGGAGTGCATCAACTCAAGCTCCACAAAACGCGCAATGGTCGCGTCGTCCTCCACTACGAGAATCTTCTCCATGCTCATTTCAGTAAGTACCTCCGTGTTGCCGGCGGACGTCATATCGCTAGCATACAACAGTCTCGTTTATCCGTCAGGGAAGTAGCCGCTCCGCGATTTGCACCGCATTCAAGGCGGCGCCCTTACGTAATTGGTCGGCGACGACCCACATGGATACCGCGTTTGGCGCTGTCGGGTCTTTGCGCAAGCGCCCGATATAAACGTCATCTGTACCCGCAAGCAAGGCAGGCATCGGGTAATCGAGCGCTGCGGTGTCATCGATAACAGTCACTCCGGGTGCGGATACGAGAGCTTCGCGGACCTGGTCGACCGTTATCTCGGCGCTAAATTCGATATTTACCGCCTCGCTGTGACAGCGAAGAACCGGCACCCTTACACAGGTGGCATGGACCGCTATATCTGGTGCGCGCATGATCTTTTTTGTCTCGACAACCATCTTCCACTCTTCCTTGGTGGAGCCATCCTCAAGGAACACATCGATCTGCGGAATGCAGTTGAACGCTATGCGATGCGCAAATTGCGACACCACTAGTTCTTCTCCGGCGAGAAATTGGTCTGTCTGCGTATACAGCTCCTCCATCGCCGCCTGACCAGCCCCGCTCGCCGCCTGATAGGTCGATACGACCACTCGGCGAATCGGCGCGAGGGCTGCCAGTGGCTGCAAGGCCACTACCAGCTGAATCGTAGAGCAGTTGGGGTTTGCGATGACCCCCGAATGCTCGGCGATGGCCTCCGGATTCACCTCGGGCACGACCAGCGGCACATCGGCATCCATACGAAACGCCGAGGAGTTATCGATCATCACCGCGCCTGAACCTACAACCGCATCGCGATACTCCCTGCTCACAGACGCACCCGCGCTGAACAGCGCTATGTCGACGCCAGCGAAGCTTTCGGGGGTCATCTCCTCGACAACCAGATCGCGATCGCCAAATCGCACGGATCTGCCTGCCGAGCGCGCCGAGGCAAGCGCAATTACCCTGGCGGCGGGAAAGCTTCTTTCCGCCAGGATGTCCAGCATCTCCTTGCCTACAGCCCCTGTCGATCCCGCAACCGCGACTACCGGCGAATCCGGCATCCTCTTTTCCCAAGCCATACTTCTACACCCCACCGGAGGAAGCCGGCGATTCGACGGTCAGCTGCTCCTCGGAAAGAGCGAAACTGTCGTGCAGCGCTCTTACGGCTTCTTCGGTCTGGTCTCCAGAGATCACGCAGGAAATCCTGATCGAGGACGTCGAGATCATGTCGATGTTGACGTTCGCCGCCGCCAACGCCGAGAACATCTGCGCGGCCACTCCCGGGTGAGTTTTCATGCCTGCGCCCACCAATGAAATTTTTGCTATCGACTCATCGACGTTCCAGGAGGGCGCATTGAGGCGCTTCACAATCAACTCTGTGTGCTGACGAGCGCGGGGGAGGTCGTCTTTGGGAACGGTAAACGAGATATCCGTAGTCCCAGCCTCAGATACATTCTGAATTATCATATCAACATTAATGTTTGCCTCGGCCAAGGCGCCGAATACGGTTGCGGCGACTCCGGGAGTGTCGGGTACCGCTCTAATCGTGATCTTAGCTTCAGAGGTGTCGTAGGTGACCCCCGAGATGATCGCCATCTCCATCTGGTTGTCCGCCTCCTTTACGATAGTGCCGGGCTGGTCAGTAAAGCTGCTCCTACAGTGAATTACCACCGAGTGATTGCGCGCGAATTCCACGCTGCGCAGTTGAAGAACACGGGCGCCGGACGCTGACATCTCGAGCATCTCCTCATAAGAAATGAAATCGAGCTTGCGCGCATCAGGCACGATGCGCGGGTCAGCGATGAAAACGCCGTCCACGTCGGTGAATATCTCGCACAGATCGGCTCCGATTCCGGCGGCTATCGCGACGGCCGTAGTGTCTGACCCTCCACGCCCCAAAGTTGTTATCTGTCCGTCGGCGGTCGTGCCCTGGAATCCGGCGACGATCACGATTTGGCCTTCTTCAAGAGCCTCCGAAATCCTATCGCCGCGAATCTCCTTGATCTTGGCCTTCGTGTGTCCGGAGTCTGTGACAATCCCGATTTGGGGGCCGGTAAACGACACCGCTTCGTGCCCCAGCGAGTGAATCGCCATAGCCAGTAGCGCTATGGTGACCTGCTCGCCAGTAGCCAACAGCATGTCCATCTCACGCTCCTGGGGACAGTCGGTAATCTGTCGGGAGAGCGCCACGAGCTCATCGGTCACATCGCCCATCGCGGACACAACCGCAACTACATTATCGCCATCCATCTTGCGAGAGATGAGACGCCGGGCAACCGCCATGATACGCTCGGCCGAACCAACCGATGTACCGCCGAACTTCATAACAACAAGCGCCATCTGGCAATCTCCCTTTCAGGTCTGTCAAACTGTAACACCGGTAGCTTTTCAGGCACTCGGATTGCGCATTAGTGTAATGGCACTGCGCCGAGAAATGCCAGTTCGAGAAGTCAGCGTACCAAAAAGCCGTCTTGCTCGGCGACAAGCCTCATCCGGGTGGAGAGCCCCTTCATGGCATCCGCATGGTAGTGCTCTATAAGAGCGGCGCCCGAGGCCCGCTTCATCACGTCATCTATCACCCGCACAGCTCGGCGCATCTGCTCGATTCCATCGTCGCTGTCATCGCCCGATACCGACACTTTGCCGCTGGCTACCTTCATCGGGATATCCGAGGCGGCAAATGCCTCACTGAGCTGCGCCTCGATCTTCAGAGACAATCTGGGCCCGGCGAGGCGGATAAAGCTATCCAGTAGGCCCTCAATATACACAACAAACGTCGCCCTTAGCTCTTCCGGGGAAGCCCCCTCGATCCTGAGCATAACCTCCAGCTCTGTATCTTCCTCCTCGAGCGTTTCCACAAAAGCCTCAACGACCGCAGGATCAAATTGAGTCCCGGCACAGCTGCGCAATTCGACGATTGCCTCTTCGAGTGTACGTGCGACGCGATACGGCCGACTAGAAATCATAGCCTCGAAGGAGTCCGCGACGGTCAATACCCGCGCCAGAAGCGGAATCTCCTCGCCGCGCAGCCCCGCCGGATAGCCCAGTCCATCCCAGCGCTCATGGTGATGCCGCACGATTGGGGCGATTGGCCATGGAAAACCGACTGGCCTGAGAATGTTCGCCGCTATCAATGGATGGTGGCGCATCTCGGCCATTTCGACGTCGTCCAGAGTGCCGAGCTTCAAAAGGATGTCATCGCGGATACCTATCTTGCCAATATCGTGGAGGTAGGCGGCCATCTCGATGGCGATCTTCTGGTCTCGGGAAAGCCTCAGACGATCCGCGATTTTGAGGACGTACGTAGCGACCCTGTCTGAATGCCCACGCGTGTAAGGGTCTTTGGCGTCGACCGCGATCGCCAGCGACCTGACCGTTGCCAAATACGACTCCTCGAGACTGGAGAACAGCTCGATATTGCCTATCGCGATGTTCGCGTGATTCGCAATCGTCGACATCAGTCTTACGTCATCGGCGGTAAACCGCGCATCCGGTCTTGAGTGCCCAACGGTGATAGCGCCAAAAGTGCTCTCCGAGGAGACGAACGGGACACAGAGTGCCGCAAGTGCCCCGGTCAGTGAGTCCCGCCTGTCACCGGCTTCAACCTGGAGCGGATTGAATATCAACGGCCGCCCTTCTCGGATGACCCACTCCGACATGGAGGTGCGCAGCGCCTCTGCGCCGGGACGTACCCTGTCTCCGCCACGCCAAGCATGTATTTCAAGCTGGCCGGTTTGATGGTTCATCAAAGTGATGTATCCGAGATCGGCATCGAAGATCCGAAGCGCCGAGTCGAGCACGGAGTCGAGCAGTACTTCCATGTCCAGTGTGGCGCCGAGCGCTTTACTCATTTCATAGAGCGTAGCTATTTCAAGCACGCGCTTGGTAAGCGACTCACTGCGCTCCCTTAGAGAATCGGTCATGTCGTTGAAGGTTCCCGCCAGTTCAACGATCTCACTAGGACCGTCAACCTCGATCCGGGCGCTGAAGTCTCCTTCGGAGATTTGCTTCGCCCCCAGCGTGAGCACATCCATCGGACGGGCGACACGCCCTGTAACCCAGAATCCAAGAACCGTTAGGACTACAAGCCCAACCACCGACCACAGGCCGATGAGAGCGATGGTGGCGTCACGCGCTTCCTTGCTGACTGCCTGACTGACCAGTGTCACCAGGTAGGTGTCCGGCTCCTGTCCACTCTCGTCGCGAAGGTAGATGCCCGCCGCCGTAACGGTGTATGTGCGCCCTGAAACCTCGACCGTGGCATGTCCTGGCTCGCCAACGATTCCCTTGATGGCGGTGAGAATCGACGGGTTTGGCTCCGTGAATATGTCCGAGACCGCGTCGAGATATTCGCTATCCTGAGCATGTCCCCCGCGATCTTTCACAAATGCAACAAGCTGCATATCCCTGTCGTACAGAGCCGTCGACTCCCCTGTGCTTCCAGCTATCTCTTGAAGAAGGGCGTCATCAATCACATGAACCACACGCAATTCGTAGAGCTGATGGCGTGTTGAGAGCAGGCTACTCGTGGTCAGAGCCAGCCCTCCGTCTCCTGTTTTGCGAAAAGCCGGCATTACATCGATGTACTCTCCCGACCTCGACTCATCCTGCCAGGAAATAGGTGGGACACCCCGATAGTGGGAGCGAGCAGAGACAACCACCTTACCTGATGGGTCAAGAATCTCGATATCGTCATAGTGGAGTGAGCGGTTGACGTGAGCGAGCATCTGACCAACGTGATCAAGCTCATTAGCCTCAAGAGCAGCCATCAGCTCATTATCCGAGGCTATCAGGTCAGTCTGCTGGCTCATCAGGTGAAGGTGAGCATGAAAGCCGAATCGTGTATCCTCAAGTCGAAATTCAGCCACCTGATTGACCCAGCGGTCTGTAATCTGAGAAACCGAGTACACAGCCACAACGGTCACAACCAAGCCAGCCAGTACGGCCACCGCTATCAGCGGTCGCACTATCTGCGAGAGCAAGCTTTTGCCAAACAACGAAACGACCATCGCCTCACCCGATATCTTACTCAGCATGGCATGACGCACATCAAATTATTTCCCGCCGGGCCTCCAATGCGCGCCCAAGCGTGATTTCATCAGCAAACTCAAGATCGCCTCCGACAGGCAAGCCCAAGGCTATCCGCGTGACCCGGACGTCCAGCGGCTTGATCAAGCCGGCGAGATAGTGCGCGGTTGTCTCGCCCTCAACATTCGGGTTGGTCGCCAGCAAGACCTCTTCTATCTCGCCGGTCTTGATGCGGTCGATCAACTCGGCGATGCGCAACTTCTCCGGCCCGATGCCATCGACTGGCGAGATGGCGCCATGCAGCACGTGGTAGCCGCCCCTGAATCCGCCGGTGCGCTCTACTGCCGTAACATCTCGGGGCTCCTCCACCACGCACAAAAAGGTCATGTCTCGGCCAGGGTCGAGGCATATCCCGCACAGATCCTCCTCGGCGAAGTTGAAACACCGCGAGCAGTAATGAATGGAGCGCTTCACCTCATTGAGTGCGGAAGCGAGGCGCTCGATCTCTCCCGCATCGGAGCGCAGCACATGATAGGCGATCCGCTGTGATGACTTGGGGCCGATGCCCGGCAGCCGCTCAAGCTCTTCGAGGAGTCTGGCTATCGGGGCAGCGTATCGCATCGTCACATCAGTCCAGGGATGCTCAGGCCCCCGGTAACCGACGCCATCTTGCGGCTGGCGAGCTCTTGGGCCTGCCTCGCCGCTTCATTCACGGCCGCTACAACCATGTCTTCGAGCATCGTGATATCGTCAGGATCGCACGCTGCAGGATCGATGGTGATCTTCTTTAGAGACTGATCGCCGCTCATGACGGCCTTGACCATACCTCCGCCCACCGAGGCCTCTACCAGCTCTTCTGCGAGCTCGGCTTGTACTCTCGCCATGTCCTGCTGCATCTTTTGAGCTTGCTTTAGCATGTTGCCCATATTAGGTTTCATCGTTGCGGCTCACTTTCATCACTCGAATTCGGATGCTCAGCTATCATCTGAGCACCAAGGCCATCAATCAACATTCTTTCAACCTCGAATTCATCGACGGGCGGAGGCGAAGTGTTTACTGGCGGCGGCTTTTCCTCCTCAACCGGCCTTACTGGGCCTCGGCCAAGCTGATATCGCAGTGACGGCACAGCGCCGAGAACCTTGGCGAGCGCAGTGACAAGCATCTGCCGCGTTTCGGCGTCGCTTGCGAGCTCCATCGTGAACTTGCCATCGACCGGAAACTCCACGACAAGCGTTTTTCCGTCCAGGTCGATATCGACTTCGGTGTTGGCGAATATCTGCGCGCGGCCAGCCTTCACGCGCTTGATCTCGGCAATAACCGCAGGCCACGCGCGTTTTATGTGCGCACGGTCGAGCGAGCCATCACCGGAGGCTGCTGCCACCTTGGGTTTTTCGGCCGCAGGTGGCCTGACGGCTTCCGGGGGGGCGGCCGGCTGCGGCGTCGTGCTTGCGGGGGTTGACGGCTTCGGGGCAGCTGCGACCTCGCCCGCGGGCACCGGTGCTGCGGCTATCTTCACCCCGATTTCCAGCGCTTCAATCCTTTCGGCGAGCGCTTCAAGTGTTAAATCACCTTCCGGTCTGGCCATGCGCACAAGCGCGACCTCCAGCGTAAGCCGAGGATTGCTCGACCAGCGTATCTCGCCCGCCAGCACGCCAAGCAAGTCCAGCAGGCGGGAAAGCCGTGTCGGACCGAACTCCTTTGCCTGGCTCGTCAGCCGCGCAAGATGATCACTCGCGGCGTCGACAACCTCGCCAGCATCGCCGATAACCGAGGTGACGTACAGGTCACGAATGTGTCCGGTGAAGTCGCGCACGAACTCCGTCATGTCGACCCCGGAGCTTGCCAGACGCTCTACAAACCTGAACGCTGATGCGATATCTCGGCGCGCCAAAGTACCAGCAAGCTCAAAGAGCAGCGCGACATCGACCTCGCCGAGAAGCCCCTCGACGTCCTGGAGCGTGATGTCCTTGCTCGTAAACGCCGAGAGCTGCTCGAGTATCGTGATCGCGTCGCGCATACCGCCGGCGGCGTGTTTGGCGATCAGAGCAAGCGCGCCTTCTGCAACGCTTATGTTCTCGCTCGCGCAGATATGCGATAGCCGCTCAACGATATCCTGTGCGCCGATCCTATGGAAATCGAGTCTCTGGCAACGCGAATGAATGGTATCGGGCACCTTGTGAGGATGCGTAGTACAAAGCACGAAAATGGTGTGCCGGGGTGGCTCCTCCAACGTCTTGAGCAGCGCATTGAACGAGTGGTTCGAAAGCATGTGGACTTCATCGATGATGTAGACCTTCCAGGTGCCCCGAACGGGAGTGTAAGCCAGGCGTCCTATGATCTCCTCGCGGACGTTGTCGACTTGCGTGCGCGACGCGGCGTCGAGCTCGTAGACGTCCGGATGCCGACCCTCGGCGATGTCCACGCAATCCTGGCACGTGATGTCCGGATCCGCCGAGGAACCCTTTCCGCAGTTCAGCGCCTTCGCCAGTATCCGGGCAACCGTGGTCTTGCCGGTGCCCCGCGGGCCCGTGAACAGATACGCATGAGCAACGGCGTTATCCGCCAGAGCGTTTCGAAGTGTCTGTGTGATATGCCGCTGACCGACGACATCGTCGAAACTTTGCGGGCGATAGGTGCGATAGTATGACTGATGGGTCACGTCTTGCCTTCCGGAGGCTTCTCGGCGGGTCAAATCGATGCCGTTACAGTATACCGGCTCGGATGGAGTTTGCGGGCTACCGCTTTGGCGCTCCCAGGTGGATCCCGGACACCCGACAGAGGCCGCTTATGGCTGCTTCCTCCCGGATCTGACCAGGTTCACGACTTGCCGCCGTCCGAGACCCACCTGGAAGCGCCGGGCGCGCCAGGCGCGATGAGCTGCGCCGTTTGACGCCGACAACTCCAGGCAACGAGCCTGCAGAAAAGTTGCTGTGGTGGCCAGAGGCGGACTTGAACCGCCGACACGCGGATTTTCAGTCCGCTGCTCTACCAACTGAGCTACCTGGCCGTGCCGAATTATGTTACTCGCCTGAGGGGGACGGGTCAAGCGAAAGGCGAGCGGGCGTCACTCCGGAATTGGGACCATGTACTCGTACACATCCAGGCGCGAGGCCTCAAAAAGCTCAGGCGTGCTAAGCATCCCGATTTCAGAGTAAGCGCCGATCGCCTCTCGCTTCATGGCCAAAGCGCGGGGAGATCCCCGGACCCGTAGCGGAGCATCCCGATCCCTCTCGGGAAGATAGTAGACGTACACCTTGAATGTATAGACGGCACCACCGCTTGCCTCGGCGACCGCAACAACCGCATCGGTCGTCTCCGCGTGATCGGGATGATCGAGATAATCGCCTCGGCGCATGTTATCGGACGCATACTTCGCCGTTGTAAGCCAGGTAGCCCCAGGGTGCTCACGCGCGATTGGCCGGAGCATCTCCTCGATCTCGGCGGCATCCACCGCAGCGTCGGCAAATCCACGCTCCCCTTTTGAGTCCGCTCTGCCCATGAATATCAGCTCATCAACGCCGAGAGTATGCATCGCTGCGCGGAACTCTTCACGCCGCACAAGAGCAAAATCCCATTTGTCGATGACTCCGTCCGCATTGACATCACGGCCGCTGGACTGAGCCCACCTGTCCACAAGAGCGCTACTCTCGCCATCGGTGATCAGCACGGCAATGACGCGCCTGCCCGCCAATGTCTGCGTGGCGATGGTCTGTCCCATGGCGTATGTTTCGTCATCCGGATGCGGGCTCACGATTATGGCGACTTCTGACGCCAGTGGTGGTTCGACCACAGGGCCAGGCGCGGTAATCCACCAGATCACAGCGGCCACAGTGGCCGCAACCACTAAAATGGCGCCCACGGAAACAAGTGGCCGCCTAAACAGATGGCTAAGTCTGGGTACTGTCCGGATCATCGGGCTATGATATCATCCGCCCAACCGAATGGGGCCCGATATGAAAGCGACAGTCATGCCGCCAGTTGCCACAGCCACATCTTCCGCGCCCAGCAGGGAGCGCGTAATCTCACTCGATGCCGCACGCGCCATCGTCGTTGCGCTCATGATCTTCATGGGCCATCCGATGATCCTTGTAGCGCTGCCTGAGTT
This sequence comes from Actinomycetota bacterium, assembly GCA_018334075.1. Classification (NCBI taxonomy): domain Bacteria; kingdom Bacillati; phylum Actinomycetota; species Actinomycetota bacterium. The sequence goes on along the minus strand of JAGXSC010000072.1, from coordinate 10,580 downwards.
CCTCGTGCACCCACAGTGGCATGGCTTCCGGCTCCCGGACTTCGTATTTCCTGCGTTCATATTCCTGGCAGGCGTCTCCCTGGCATACTCGGTCAGCGCCAAGCAGACTTTCTCCATTTGGGCCGCATCGCCGAGGTTTTTCCAGCGAATAGCGACCCTGTTCGGGATCGGACTGGCACTGAACTTCATGAAATATAGTGTGCGCATGGCCGAAGGCGCGCTGTTGTTCGCGCCACTGCGCTACATGGGAGTACTTCAGCGCATCGCCCTGTCTTTGCTCATCGCCTGGCCTTTTACTCGCTCGCGAAAGCGAGTAGTGCTCGCCGTGGCGGCAGCTCTTTTGCTTGCGCACGGCGCAATTTTGCTGCTCGTCGCTCCACCCGGAGGGGTTGCAGGTTATCTAGAGTCGCCGACTGACAACATCGCGGCCTGGATCGATCGTGCCGTGCTGGGCCTCAGTCACACCTATCTTGGGAGAGGCTACGATCCCGAGGGCGTGCTCGGAACGCTCAGCTCAGGCGCGCAGGCGCTGTTAGGGCTCTTTGTGGGTCAGTGGCTCCTGACTTTCGCCCGCGACAAAAAGCGAACGTTGCAGCTTGCAATGATCGGCGCAGCGTGGGTGCTGATGGGGATTCTCGGGGCGGCCATACTACCCATCAACAAACAGCTCTGGACCCCCACCTTCGTGCTGCTCTCCTCGGGTATCGCCACGATTGCCCTGGTCGGACTGTACTGGATCGCCGACCTCATGCGCTACCGAAAGCCATTCGAATGGCTCGTTCCGATGGGAATGAGCGCTCTTTTCATCTACATCTGCTCGAATGTGCTCCTGGTGGTCGGACGGGCAACCGGCTTCTTCCCTGGCGCCGGGCTCTGGCTGTCGGAGTATATACCCGCTGCGGCTGCGTCGATGTTCTTCTCGGCCGCTGAAGTGACCTTGTGGTTCTGTGTGGCCGGCTGGCTACACAAGCGCAATATTCACTTCAAGATATAAGCACAAGGGGTTGCGCTCTTCGCTTCGCCGTTCTTACGAGCCTGAAGGCGGCGCGTAGTCGTAGAATCCCGCTCCCGCTTTACGCCCAAGCTTGCCATCCTCGACCAGTTGCCTGAGTAACGGGCGAGGCGCATAAGCTTTGTCTCCGAGTCGGCCATGCAGGTCATCCATGATGTTGACAACGACATCCAGCCCGATCAAATCGGCAAGAGCAAGGGGGCCCATCGGGTGATTCAGGCCGAGCCTTATGGCTTCATCGATGTCCTCCGCGGGGGCAACACCGTCTTCAAGAGTACGGACCGCCTCATTTAGCAGTGGCATCAGCACCCTGTTGACGACGAACCCGGGGCTGTTGGAGACCCTGACCGGTATCTTGCCGAGCGAGAGGCTCAGTTCAAACATTCGCTTGTCGATCTCATCGCTTGTCTCTGGCGCACGGATGATCTCAACCAAGCGCATGCGCATCGGCGGATTGAAAAAGTGCATGCCGCCAAAGCGCTCCGGACGCCCAAGTCCTCTCGCGAGAACGTCAAGGGGAAGCGATGATGTGTTAGTGACAACGAGGCAATCGGAAGAAACAGTCTGCTCAATGCCACGAAGTACCGCGAGCTTCGGCTCGACCTCCTCCACCACAGCCTCGATGACCAGATCGCACTCGGCCAGTGATGCCATATCATCCGACAGTGTCAACATTGCTTGCGCCGCTTCGAGCTGCTCCTGATCCATGATGCGCACCAGGCGTGAGTCGACTTTGGCCTTGGCTCTTTCCAGGCGCTCCAGTGAGCGGGCGACCCACACCACCGTCTGGCTCCTCGCGAGAAACAACTCAACGAGACCTGTGGCCATCACTCCAGAACCAACGACACCGATATGATGCGGTGTCGCAACCTTTCCCACTCCAAGCCGCACGGCATCGCCGACCTGCGCAGGGATATCACGTTTCACTACCGCATAGCCTCCATCGACGAGTGACACGAGAGCGCACCAGTACGGCACGTCCTCGTGACCCAGTGATGGAGCTGCTACTTCGGTAATCGCAACGATCTCGCCATCACGTCCACCTTCGGACTCAGCGACAGCGGCCCTGCAAACGGTGCACTCATCGACGGAATACGCATACTTGAGTCCACAACCCGAACATAACCGCATGATCATGAGGGCCGCCCCAGTACCTGCACGGCGCAGGTTCCGCCGACGCCTCCGACGTTATGGGTCACGGCAAGGCGTGGGTTTGGAACCTGTCGCTCGCCAGCTTCGCCGCGGAGTTGCTGGCACGCCTCGTAAACCTGGCTGACACCGGTAGCGCTTATGGCATGCCCGCCCGCTTTCAGGCCTCCGCTCGGATTGACGGGGATCTCGCCGTCTATGCCGGTCTGACCAGCTCGTATCAGGTCGACGGCCTCCCCGGGTGCGGCCAGGCCTAGGTCCTCCATGGCCACTATCTCGGCGATCGTAAAGCAATCGTGAACCTCGGCGAAATCGATGTCCGAGGCCACAATTCCCGCCTGCGCATATGCAATTCGCGTCGCATCGCGCGCACTTGCAAACGTAGTGTGGTCATCGCGCTGCGCCAGGGATATAACGTCGGTGCTCAAACCAGTGCCGATCAGCGGAACGCTACGGCTGTCCTTCCGCTCGGCCGAAAGAATCACCGCAGAAGCGCCGTCTGAAACCGGACAACAGTCAAACAGTCGCAACGGTGCTGCCACTGTCGCACCGCGATCGATATCGGCCTGGCTCACACATTTGTGATAGAAATGTGCCAACGGGTTGAGTTGAGCGTTCGCGTGGTTCTTCAGGCTGATCTGCTCAAAATCCTTCGTGCAGGTACCATAGCGCTGCATATGACGCTGGGCGACAAGGGCATAGGTCGCGGGGAAATTGAGACCCTGAAGCTGGTCGAGAATAACGTCCCCCGCCATGCCGATGTTGCGCGTCAGCTCCGCGCCTGGGCAACCTGACAGCCGCTCAACCCCGACGACAAGAATGGGATCGTACGCGCCGAGCAGGTGAACCGCCTGATGCACTGCGGCTCCCCCCGAAGCACATGCCGCCTCAACTCGCCAACCAGGCCGACGCACCCCGGGAAACAAGCCCGCAATCACTGCGTTGAGATGAAGCTGGGATTCGTTCGGCCCGCCGAGGAAGTTTGCAACCACAAACGCGCCTATACCCTCGATCGACAGACCGGCATCATCAAGCGCACCGAGAATGGCCTCCTGGGCGAGCCTCGGTATCGCATGACTCGACGGCCCGAAGCGGGTCTTGCCCGCACCAATCACATAGCAGCTCACTCGATAAGCCTTCCGCACTCTCTACCGCGGGTACAACACGGTGCTACCATACGGTTTTAGAGCCTAGGATACAACCATTTGAGTTGCCTTGGTTGCCCCTTTTTAGTCGCAGAGCTCAGGTTCGCATGGAGCTGCCCGCGCAACCGCAATCACCTTTGCACCCCGGACAGGGCATCTCGCATCCGCACCCGCGGGTCAGCGTCTCAATCGCCTGGCGAACCGCCGAGACACTCGACCGATGCGAACACGCGAGCGCGACCCCGTCCGCGCGCGCGAGGCGGTAGACCTCTCGGGCGGCGCGGTGTGATATGAGGTCCGTGCAGAGCACGACTCCGTCAGCTGTCGCTATGCGCTTCTGCAAAGAGGGCTTATAGCGGCTGAAAACTCTGATCTCAAGGCCCTCGTGCTCTTTTGCAAGAGCGGCGTAGCGCGGAGCAAGGCGATCTAGCCCTCCCACAATCGCGACTGTCATGGCGCTACCTCTCCATCGTCAATGAGCTCGACTCCGACCGACCGAGCAAGCGAAATAGGGACCGTCACGAGCTGCGTGCCCTCGATCTCCACTTCGGCGAACGTTGGCTCGGCAACCGGGTAACGCGCGAGAACTTGGGCCACCGCTCCCTGCTTGATGCCGACAGCGGCGTACCGCTTCCAATCTGGCCCAAACCGCGGATCGCCGAGGAGGCACGGGGTCGCGATGGGTACATCTCCGAGTGACATAATCGTGCTCCTATCCCTTTGATAGATGATTATTCGCTAATACCAACTAAAGTAGTTAGCACACACTAACATCATCTGGATATCGCGTCAACGCTTGAGTTGCCATGCAGATGCATCCGTTATTCTTCCACTCTCCCCTGCTATTCAAGGGTCCTGCCAGATAACTTGGAGAGCTAGCTAGCGAACTTACTTGCGAACCCCGTAGGAACCAGATTCGAGATCAAGTGGGTCATTCTGATGAGAGCGCTCCGGTGAGGCGAGGGCAGCGTGGTGCCGTCGTAGGTAGTCGGCACTCAAGTCGCATCACTTGCGAGAGCCAGCCCGTAGATGTGCACGCCCCCGTCTGGCCGATATTCGACTTCAAGAACAAGCTCCTCTGAGTACCAGTACGTTTCCTCATCTCCAACTACACGCCTAGGTGTCCCGAAAGCATCAACCACTTCGGCCCGAGAGGCGGTTTCCAGCCAGTTTAGACCGTGAAGTTCCCGAATCACAAACGCCTGGGTGAGTGGACTGTTGCCAGTGCGCTCCCTTTCATCCCAGTACTCGGGGCCAATCACATCTGATCGCACCAACACCAAGTCCTGAAAGTAATCCGCCTCGGCCCCAATGCCCCAGAAGGATTGAAGAAGCCTGCCCTCAGCCGACATCTCTGAATCAGCAAGCTGCGAGGCAAAGCTATACGGAGTAGAATCCCCCTTGAGTTCAGGATGTGCCATAAGGAGACAGCATCTCGCCAACGCCTTGTATCCTTCTGCGTTGGCAACGACCCAGACACCAAGGCCATTCACATTTATCTCGATCTTGGCGTTGGTTGAGGGTCTATACCGCTGCTGTACCCGACCAAAGTTCTCATCGCTCATCTGAATGCGCATGACTACACCTTGAATCCTCTCCTCTTCAGGTAGTCCCTGATGCCCTTGGTTGGTGGCTTTGTGGACTTCCCTTTGTGATGTTGACTTCCGTCCTTCTTGACAGCGCCCGACTCCTTGCCCTTCTTCCTCCAGTGCGCATGGGGCTTGCCATGGTGTCCCGCAGGCTTGACTTCAACTTCCCAACCGTCAATGTGCTTACTTGAGAAGTACCAACCACGATACTGCTTCACAGCCCAGGCGACACCCAGTGTTCCGACAAGTGCCACGGTAACCTTGCCAACAGCGGCCACTATTGCACTCAGCTTGACAGTTCCCACTCCAGCAACGACCACCGGTGCTGCGAGAAGTATAGCCGCTTCCCCAGTCGGGTCCACCTTGCCCACCGGGTCTCCCGCGCAGTACTGGTAGGCGCTCTCCTCACCGTCGTCGCGCGCGGGGTCCTTCGAAAGGAAGCGCATCGTGGCCGGGTCGTAGTGGCGCTGCGAGAGGTAGTAGGTGGCCGAGTGCGCGTCGTAAACATAACCCGCGTAGCGAAGCGGCTGGCGGTCACGGATCGCGGAGGCGGTGGCCAAGGTGATGCCGGTCACCTCATTCGACGTCGCCGTGAGCACGCGCCCGTAAGGGTCGTAGGTATAGCGGGCGAAGGGCGCGCCTGCGGTGTTGGTGAGCGCGACGACGTCACCCCGGTCGGTCGTGGAGATGAGGAAGGTTACGGGAGCGGCCGTTCCGGAGGTATAGACCCCGGCATAGGGGCGCGCGTCCTCGTCGTAGAGGTAGGCAACCGCGTACGTCGTCCCGCCGGAGAGCGTCGCGTCAAGCGAACGCAGCGTGATGCCGTCGTAGGTGTAGGTCGTGGTGGTTGTCGTGCTACCAAGCTTATCGACAGCAAGCCTAACGACAGCGCGCGTGCGCTGGCCTGCGGCATCGTAAGTGTAGGAGGCGGCATTGTTCGCGCCGCGCGTCCAAGTGGTAAGGCGGCTCGCGCCGTCCCAGCCAAACGTCGTCGTGACCCCGCCTGTGCTCTGCGAGGTGCGCCGTCCGAGCGTGTCGTGGGCATATGTGTTCTTCCCGCTGCTGTCGGTCGATGAGCTCAGCCGGTCGTTGGAATCGACGGAAAACGTGGTTTGAGCACCGGCCACCGTGGCGGTCGCAAGGTTGCCGCGCGTGTCGAACTCGTAAGTGCGCTGCGTGGCGCCGGTGAGCGCACCAGAAAGACGCCCCGCGGCGGTGTAGGTGTAGGTGGATGAAGATAAGATGCCCGCCGCTGTGACGCTCTCGCCTGTCTTGCGGCCGGTCCCCGCGTCATAGGTGTAGCTGGCGGCAATCCCCGGCGCGGTCTGTGAGGCAAGCTTGCCTGCCGCATCGTAGGCGGCGCTGGCGTTCTGTAAGCCGACCCTCCAAGCGGTCCGCCTGCCTTCCGCGTCGCGTGCGGTCACCGCCCCGGAGAGGCTGACTCCTGAGCCGGTCACACTGCGAGACGACTCGCGCCCGTCGTTATCGTAGGCGATCGTGGTGGTGAGCCCGGTGTGTTCGACGGTCGCCGTTGAGACCTTGTTGGCAGAAGTCGCGTAGAAGTAGGCGGTCTTGACGTCTGCGGGCAACTGCCTGACCTGCACCGGACGTGAGAGCGCGTCATAGGTGGTCTCGATTCTCTTGAGCTGCACGCCTCTTTCGGTGAAGTGCGTCTCGGCAGACACCCGTCCGAAGTCGTCGTAGGCGTAGCCCACACGCCTCCCGGCCGGGTCGGTCGAGGTGATGACGCGCCCGCAGCCGTCATAAGAGGTCACAGTCGTCCTGCCGCCGACGCGCTCAGATAGCACGCGCCCCGCCCTGTCATACACGCGTGTCGTCACGATGCCGTCAAAGTCGGTTGCGGAAAGCTCCTGCGAAAGCGTGTTGTACACCTTGCTGGAAGGATTTCCGAGCTGCGCTGAGACCTGGCGTCCGAGCAGATCGTACGCGAAGCTCGTCGAGGCCTGCTCCTCCGTGCCCGCGGCCCTCACGCTTGTGATAAGCCTGCCGGCAAGGTCGTAGGCGAAGGTGTCGGTGACCGTGCGGTTCACGCCTTCGGACGGACGTATCTCCTGCACGCAGTTGCCCGCCGCGTCATAGAGGAAGCGCGCCCATACGCCGTCGGCGGCGGTGGTGCGAAGGACCCTGCCTCCGGGCGAATAGGTGGTGGTATCGGCCCTCTCTTCAGGATTGCCCGGGGCGATGACGCCGATCACACGGCCGAGCTCGTCATAGCGTGTGCGGGTCGCCGCAAGCTGGTCGGTCCCGCGCTTGTCAGGCGCCACATCGGCAGCCCACTCGGCGATGACTTTGCCTGCCGCGTCGTAGCGACGCGTCGTGGTGCCTGAAACCGAGTGTGCGGATTCGGTCACCCAGCCGCGCGGGTCGGTCGTGTGGGTCACCGTGATGACTGCGGTGCCGCCGGCATGATGTTCCTCGCGGGTCAGATGCCCGAGTCCGTCGTAGGTGTTGACAACCCGGCCGATCCGCTGCCCGGCGGCTTCGCGGTATGACTCAATCACGCGCCCGAGCGGATCGTACACGTTTACCTGCGCGGCTCCTGAGGCGTCCGTCGAACGGATAAGCCGCCCCGCGGGTGAGAAGAGATTCGTCTCGATGGTGGTTCCCGTGCCGTCAGTACGAGAAAGCACATTCCCGAACGCGTCATAGGATGTGAGCTGGGTTACGGTCGTCGTCGGAGACCCTGATGAGAGCACCACGCCGATGTGAGATGTCAACTGGGCCTCGCCGCATGGCGCGAAGTTTCCAAAGGCCGTGATCGCCGTCTCGGTGGAGTTTATCGTGCGCTCCTCAACGGTGACCAGCCCCCGCCCCTGCGTATCGTAAGTCCACTTGGTGCGAGCCCGCTGACCGCCGACATTGAGCACCTGTTCTTCCACAAGCACATTCCCTACGCTGTCATACGTGCGGTAGGTCGTCGAGCCGGAGGCTGCCCTCTCCTCTACGACACGGTCTTTTGAGCCGCCGGAAGTCCCGTATGTGTACCTCGTTGACGCCCCGTCCTCGTCGGTATCCGAGGTGACGTTGCCGCGGGCGTCGTAAGCCCACGTCCGCATACCGCCTCTGGGATCGACCTTATACGCCATCGCTCCGTCAGGACCGTACCCATACGAAGTCCAGCGGGAAGGATCTCCGGCGTAGCGGGGAGAAGAGCGCCGCGCCGCCGTGCCCGTGGGGTTCCACTCGATACTCTCGAAGGTGGCCGAAGAGCCCCCAGCGCCAAAGCGCGTGACCGTCGCACTTCGACCTGCCGCCCAGACGATCTCCCCGAGTTGCAGTGTGCCGGCGGCCCAGCCGGCAAGCCTCGGCGTCGCTTGAAACGTCCACGACGCCCCGGGAACCTCGACGACAGCCAGGCCGGCAAGGTAGAAGGCACCGGGCGCAAGCGGCGTGTTTGCGTAAGAGTACTGGACAGTCCGGCTTTCCGGGGTGCTTGGGTAGTATATGCAAGAGTTTACCAGCGTTGAGGGTGTTTGCGTTGAGACCGGCGTGTACGTCACGGACCTCGTGCCGGCGCTCGTCGTGTACTCGGCGCCCGTCACGCGATCGCCCTCGAAGCCGACCACGATCTTTTGCCCGTTCGCGGCCCAGATGGACAGCTTCCCAGGCACACTCCTGTCATAGGAGACCGCGTTACCGTTCCGGTCACGCTCCTCGACAAGGGAGCCGCTCTGATCGAAGAGCTTGGCGGCACCGTCCTTGAACGCCAAACGCCACCCGAGCCCGGCTCCCACCGTCACCCGTGAGAGCTCCGTGTAGTAGCCTTCGGGCGGCACGTAGGTGCCGTTTCGCAGGTGGAACCGGAAGACCTCACCCGTCTCATCGACGTACTCCGCGACGCCGGCGCTTACCTCGATGCTCTGCTCGAAGTTGAAGCGCCACCCCGGACCGAAGTAGCCGGATTCGACGGAACCAGAATCGTAATGCCTGCTAAGGCGAGCTGATGGACCGTGCGATTCGATCGCGAGGTCCGTCACCGAGAGCGAGAGCATGCCCTCATCAAGGATCGCGCGCGCATCATGCCCGGCGAGCTCGCCCATCTCATAGACCGTATCCGACGGCAGTTGATCGACCCGGACCGTGCGATTTTCCAACGACACGCGCACTTCAGGAATGCTTCCCAGGGAGACAGGGGTGGGCGTGCCGTGCGGAAGTACCTTGAAAGAGTAAGCCGCAAGGCCGTTCATCGCGGTTCCGGACATCTTGGCGTAAAACGGTCGCGGGTCATCGCGAAGATCAAGCCCCCCGGCTAGTCCGAACTGATTGGCGGTGGTACTCTCCGGCAGACTGGCGATCTTGGAGTCCGAGGGGAACAGGCCCTTGCCCTGCGTGCTCCAACTCGTGGCCGGAGCCGTCACGGAAGCTACCTGGCGGTACGCATAGCCATCGTAGAGGTAGATCTGGTAGCTGGAAGCGGCCGTGCATGCGGGCCATGAGAGATTCACCCATCCCCTGCCGCGGTCCGCGCTATCGTTGCGCACATCGGATAGCCCGTCACCTTCACTGTCGGACTCGGTAAACCACTCACTCGTAGCGCCCGTACTCGCAGTTGGCAGCACCGGTGTGAACTGCCGCCAATCGGTCCATTCTGACCAGACTCCGATGAAGTTGATATCCGCGCGCCACGCCGCGCGCGCTCTGACGAAGTACGGGGACGCGTACTTCCACCCGCCGGTCGGCGGCGTGAGGTTGTGTGTGGCGGCGGAGCCGAAACCGGACATGGTCGATACGGGCGCGCCCGAAGGAGACTCGGCGACTTGGATCTCCCAGTCCGTCTGAGCGTCCTCGCTCGTATAGCTCCACCTGACCTGAGGAAGGATCGTCTCGGTGGTCAAGGACGCCGCCAGTGTGACCTGGGGAGGCTTGGCGTAGTAAATAGAAATGAGCGGCTTTTCCTGGTTGCGCTCCACGGACTTGAACGCGAAGTGCGCACCCGGGCTCGCCTCGAGCTGCACTGTGCACTGGCTCGTGCCCTCCTGCTGCCAGTACTGCAGCGCGGAGGTGATGTCCTGTCCGGTCCACCATTGCTCATCAAGCCAACCAGGGCTGTTGCTTGGTATCGGTGCGGTCCCAGGGCGGTTGTTCCATGTGACTTTGGTGATATCGACGTTTTCCGTGCATCGCTTCGCGGTGACTTCACCGTGCACGCCCGTGCTCGCGTGGAAGAGCCAAATAATGCCATAAAGCGGCTCATAACCGGTCGCCTTCTTGGCCGCGAGGTCGCTTACGAGTGAGGCGGGCAGCTTGATGAGGCCGTACTCTGTCCAGTTAGCTGCCGGGTTGTTGGAGTTTAGCCAGATGGAGTTGGAGCCGGAGTAGTTGGTGCTCGCGAAGCCGGGCCGGTTGGAGACATAGGTATCAAGCGGCGCGCCCTCGGCATAAAGCGTGGGATCGATATAGACGGGGTAGACTCTTTGTGGATCATTTAGCCACGAACGATCGGCGACAACGTCGAGTCTCCACGCATCGCCGTCCTCCACAAGCTCATAGTGGACGCGATCGGTAAACGCAGGACCAGTCCCGCTGTCGCGCGAGTCCCACATACAGGGGGCGGGGATCACGATCTGCGGCTCGTCTTGATCGCCTGAGAAAAGGGAGACCGAGCCGTCGTCTTCCAGGCGAGGCTTGAGGCCGACGGTCTCAAGCCGGAAACTGTAGGTATTC